>CAYOHG010000066.1:0-10179 GCA_964403685.1 uncultured Planctomycetales bacterium | reverse complement strand
GGCGATGGCGGCGGGCGCCGCCTTGAGCGCGGCGTTTCGCGCGATCAACTCGCCGCAAGGCTGGGTGGACGCTGATCACGCGCGGCCCTGGTCGCCCAGGCTAATCACGCCGGCAGCGGCGCTGCTGGGTGGGTTGGCGCATCTCGTGCTGCCGAGCAATGACCTCGGGCTGATCCTGCCGCCGGTGCTGCTGTTTCTTTCGGCGGGTGGGCTGACGCTCCACTCGCCTCGATTGCACGCCGTACCCGCGTCGGCGGGCAAGCTCGGCCGGGCCTGGCGAAAGTCGTACCTGCGGGCGGCGCTCAGCATCGGGGCGATCGTGCTTGTCATGGGCGGCGGTTGGCGGCTGTCGCGCCGCGAGAACGTCCCAGCGCGGCTGAGTGCGATTCGAGCCGCGAGCGGCCTGATTCCGTCACCGCACATGCTTGTGCGCCTGCTGCCGAACGACAGCGGCGACACGCGCGCGGCGTGGAACGCCGACCTCGACCCGCTGCGGGCGGATGAAATCTGGCTGGACGCCGTGGCGCTGCTGGCGGCGGCGCGCGCCGATCCGAGCTGCACCGACCTGCTCTGTCGGCGCGTCGCGCGCAGCGCGGCACCCAACGGGTATATCCTGCTGCTGCCCGATGATGGCGCCGCCGCCGAGTCCGCCCGCCTGGCGCGCAAGCTCGCCCGCGGAATGGCCCCCGATCGTGAGGTTTGTGTAACATCCGTTTCGCTCAGCCAAACGCAGCTCTGGCTGATCGGCGCCCACCCCGACGCCTGGCTGGCACGGCGCACGCGCCCAGCATACTCGTCGGCGCCGGAGGCGGCGGCACCACCGGCACAGGCAGACGCTCCGTAAGTCACACCGCGCCATTGTCGTCCGGTCGGCTGGAGCGGTAGTCTGACCGGCGCGCCGCTTCGCGTAACCCGGCCCGAAAGGAACGCAGCGTGTCATTGCTGGTTACTGGATCGATCGCAATCGATACCGTCGAGACGCCGCACGGGCGCGTGGAGAACGCTCTGGGCGGCTCGTCGATCTACTTTTCGCTGGCGGCCAGCCTGTTCGCGAAGGTGCGACTGGTCGGCGTCGTCGGCGAGGATTTCGACCCGCGGCTGCTCGAGCCGCTGCGGCGCAAGGCGATCGACGTCAGCGGCGTGGAAGTTCGCCGTGGAAGCCGCACGTTCCGCTGGCAGGGTCGCTACGCGGGGGCGATGAACGAGGCCGAGACGGTCGGTGTCGAGCTGAACGTGCTGGCCGAGCGCGGGGCCGAATTGCCGGCGGCGTTCCTCGACAGCCGCTATGTATTTCTGGCCAACACGCATCCGGCGATTCAGGCGGAATTCGCCCGGCGATTGAGCGCCGCCCGGTTGATTGTCTGCGACACCATGAACCTGTGGATCCAGAACGAGCCGGCGGCGCTGCGCGACGCGCTCGCCCGCGTGCACGGTCTGGTGCTCAACGAAGGCGAAGCGCGCTTACTGACCGGCCGCACCAACCTGCTCAGCGCCGGTCGCGAGATCCTCAAGCTCGGACCGCGCTTCGTCGTCATCAAGAAGGGCGAGCACGGCAGCCTGCTGGTGGCGCGCGACGACACCTGCCAGATCCCCGCCTACCCGACCGAGCGCACGATCGACCCGACCGGCTGCGGCGACACCTTCGCCGGGGCCATGATGGGATACCTCGCCGCGCAGGACCGGATCGACCCACCGGCGCTGCGTGCCGCGATGGCGCGCGGCTCGGTGACCGCATCGTTCGTCATCGAGTCCTTCTCGATCGACGCCCTGGCGGCGGTGACGCCGGCGGACGTCGCCGCCCGGCTGGCCGAGCTTCAGCAGATGGCGCGCTTCGACTGAATCTCGCCGGGTCCGGCGGTGCAGCGAGGAACGATTGGGCGGAACGGATTGACCGGCGAATCCGCGCGTCGGCTGCCCCCTTTCCTCGCGCTCCCCCGCCTTTCGCCATTCGCCCTCCAACGCACCGACCCTCGGCCCGCAGGAGCGGCGCGAGGGTCGGCCAACAGGGGTTGATTCGGACGACGTTCCGGTGGCGTCGAGTCGCGGATGGATCACTCGCAATCCTGGCCGAAGTCGACCAGTACGGTTGACAGATCATCCAGATCCACGTCACCGTCGCTGTCCAGGTCGGCAATTGGCGAGTAGTTCGGGTCGCCTTCCGTGCTGCCGAAGGCCACCAGCACCACCGAGAGGTCATCCAGGTCCACGTCGCCGTCGTGATCGACATCGCCGGGGCACGGATCGGGGCCGCCGGCGGCCAGCAGGTCGCCCGAGCAACCCGGCGACAGCGACGACGTGCCGAACGAGACTCCGCCCTGGGTGACGGTGTACGCCGGGTCGAAGTAGACCTCCAAGCGATCGCCGGCGTAGTTGATCTGCGCACCGTACTGCGGAGCGCGCGGCGCCAATCTCTGAAACAGCGCCTGACAGATGATCGGCCCGTCGGTCTGGAAGTTCAGCTCCTCGGCTGAGACCTCCACCGTCAGCTCGCCCACGTCAGTGACGATGCCCGCCGTGAATACAGCCGGCAGACCTTCAAAGTCGAACGGCTCGAAGAGTCCGACGTAGTTCATGCTCCCGTTGACGGCGGCGGCCGCGAGCACGTCGTCCTTCTTCTCGCCCGTAGCGCCGGGGTCGAACCCGACTTTGGTGCCGTTGGTCAGGTACTTGATCGTCAGTTGGTTGCCGCCGGCGCCGTTGTCGGTAACGTCGTAGCCCTTGGCGATCAGCTCGGCCTTGATCAGGTCGCGCTTCTTTTCGGCGGACGTGTTAGGCGGAATAGTCACGGGAACGTCAGGGCCGGGATCGAAAGTCACCTTAACCGTAGTGTCCTTGTCGTTGGTCGGTTTCGAAAAGCTCATGGTCTGATCCACGGTGGCGAAGGCGCGGCCCGCCAGCATCCCCATCATCCCCGCCAGAACGGCGATCGCTAGAAACGTACGAGACATGGCTGATCCTCCGATCCGAAGCAACCCGGCCCGAACGGGCCTGCGTGAACCGCACGCGACAGCCGCATGCTTAACCGGGAAGACGCACGGGACGCGTCGCCGGCTGTTTGCAATCGTCGGGCACGACCCCCTGCCCGATCCGCCGGCGATCCGGCCAGCCGAATTGCCTTCGCACCGGTCCATGCTCGTGCACGCTCCGCTCCTTTCGGACGCGTCGCCGATGCGCGCCTCGCGGCCTACCATTCCGGCGTGCTCCAAGGCCCTGGAAACCCCGTCCGCTCGAACAACGCCGGCGGCGAAATCGCCTGGACGGTTCATCCGGCCCGTCAGCGCCCGCTGGCCACGCTTGTCGCACTGCTGGTGATTCTGGCATTCGCGCTGGCGGTGCACACGTTTGCCGGCGGCGGCTGGTGGGGACTCGCGGCCGGGCTGCTGCTGCTTGGCTCACTGCATCGGTACTTCCTTCCCAGTCGGTACCGCATCGATCACGCCGGCGTCGAGGTGCGCACCTGCTTCGGGCGCCGGTTCCAAAGCTGGAGCGACGTTCACCGCATCGATCTCGGCGACCAGGCGGCCTGGATCTCGACCTTCGCGCAGCCGCACTGGCTGGAATACCGGCGCGGGCTGAGCGTGCTGCTGAGCCCAACGGACTCGGCGGCGCGCGAGTGGCTGCGGTGCCGTCGCGACACGTTGCGCGCCCCCGTCCTGGCACGCCCTGCGACGCAGGACACAACGGACCATTGAACCGCGGAAATCTTCGTGACAGGCGCCGCGATGCGACGTAGAGTTCGTGGGCGGCGCGTCGGTCGCCGGATCGGCGGCCGGCAGCGCGTCCGGTGGAGCTGCCCCGATGCTGAACTGGCTGCGACGGGCGTTTGCGGTGGAGCATGCACCGTTCGAGCCCACCGCGGAGGAAGCGCTGCTGGTCGACCGGCTGGCGGCCGCTGTGGTGCGGCGCGGGCTGACCGCGCCGGCCCTGCTGGCGCTGGAATGCAGCCACAATCTGAATTTCGTCGCGGGGCAGACCGTGGTGTTCTTCTCCCCGCTGCTGTCGCTGCTCTTTGACCCGGCGCGTTGCGAGCACGTCGCGCGGCTCCTGGAGCGCCGCGGATGCGTCGAGTACATCTGCCGGCAAATCGAGCACCACGCCCGCGGCGCGAGCGCGAGCGCCCCGCCCGCGGCGTGCGTCGAGCCGCAACGAAACCTATGACCCCTGCGAGGGCACGGATGCCGCAAGCTGCCGGATCGGTGTTTGGTCTTTTGCTGCCGCTGCTGCTGGCGACCGTGGCGGCGCGCGGCCAGGACGGCGTCGACGGGCGGCTGGCTCCGGCGGACGTCTCCCGCGCGATGCAACTGCTGGACCACATTGGCGAGTCGGATTCTCCCTGGGCTGCACTGACCGAACTCACCGCGCTGTTCGAGCGATCCGGCGCGCCGCTGCCTGAGGAGCCGATTACGGCGCTGCGCGCGCTGCTGCGCAACCTCGAACGCGAGCGAGTGGCCGCGGCGCGGGTGCCGCTGCACGAGGCGCTGCAAGCGCAGCGCGCCGCGTTGGGGCAGGCCGTCTTCGAGCGCCTGCCGGCCGTGGTCGCCTGCGACGTGCCGAATGACGACGGCTCCGGTCTGCGCGTGTTCTGGCGACCGCGCCCCGATGCATCGCGCGTGCGAATCGAGCGCCGCTGCTTCCAGCGCAGCGCGGCCTGGACGCTGCCGATCGAGCAGCCGGCGGCACAGGGCCGCTTTCAGGACGCGCGCCTGCTGCGCCCCTGGCGCGAATATCAGTACCGCCTCACGTTTCTTTCGGCCGACAATGCCCCGATCGACGCGCTGGAAACCAACGTGATCGCAGCCCGCGGCGCGTGGATCAACACCAACCGCGTCGGGCTGCTGGTCTTTCTGCTGCTGCTCTGTGGCGCCGTGGTGTATTGCATCGGCCTGGCGCGGCGCGGCGTGAAACTGCACATCCGCCGCATCGCCGGGCTGGACGCGGTCGAGGAAGCCGTCGGCCGGGCCACCGAAATGGGCCGGCCGATCCTGTTCGTCTGCGGGACGCAGGACATGAACGACATCCAGACGATCGCCGGGCTGACGGTGCTGTCGCGCGTCGCGCGGGTCGCCGCGGAGCACGATGCGGCCATCGAAGTGCCCACCAGCCGCTCGCTGGTGATGACCGTGGCCCGCGAGACCGTGCAGGCGGCTTACCTGGATGCGGGCCGGCCGGATGCGTTCGACGAGCGCCAGGTGTATTACACGACCGATGAGCAATTCGGCTTCGTCAGCGCGCTGTCGGGGCTGATCGTGCGCAAGCGGCCGGCCGCGTGCTTCTACATGGGCGCGTTCTTCGCCGAGTCGCTGATCCTGGCCGAGACCGCCAACACCACCGGGAGCATTCAGATCGCCGGCACGGCCATGCCCGCGCAGCTTCCCTTTTTCGTCGCGGCCTGCGACTACACCCTGATCGGTGAGGAGCTTTTCGCCGCGTCGGCCTACCTCGCCGGCGAACCCCAGCAGCTCGGCAGCCTCAAGGGGCAGGATTTCGGCAAGCTCGTCGGAGTCGCCGTGATAGTGGTCGGCGCGCTGCTGGCCACGGGCGCGAGCCTCAGCGGCGACAGTCAGGGCGCCTTCGCGCGCAGCCTGAGCTTCTTACGGTCCACCCTGCTCGAATCGACCGACGGCTAGACGGATGCGGGCTCGATGAAACGCACCATTCCAATCCTGATTACCGCGACGGTCGGATTCGTGCTGGTCGTGCACTACTTCGTGCCCGCCTTGGGCGGCCTGAGTGACCTGGCCAACATCCACTTCAACATCCTGGCCGCCATCGCGTTCGTGCTCGGCGGCGCCAACCTGGTCTACTCCCACGGGAGCAAGATCGTCCGGCAGCAGTCCGGTTGGGGATACAGCTTCGTGGCGGTGGCGGCGTTCCTGCTGACCCTGGGTTTTGGAGTCTTCAAGGTCGGCGTCCCTGCGCGTCCGGGCCTGTGGACCAATCCACCGCTGCAATCGCCGACCGCCGGCGACGCGATCGGGCTGGTCCAGCTCGATTTCGATCCCGATGCCAACGGGCGAGTGCTGACCGTCGATGTCCGCAAATGCCCGCCGACGACCGTTCAGGAGATCCTGCTCGACGGAGTCGCCGTGGGGAAGCTGGCCGTCGATTCGACCGGTCGCGGCCGCACGTCGCTTCGCGCCGCGCGCGACGCGCCACCGCCGCTAGGTTTACTCCTGCAAGCAGCGCCGGGGACCTCGGTCGGCGTGGGAACGCTGCTCGCGGGCCGGCTGGTACCCTACCCGGCCCTGAGCGGCCCATTCGACGACAACGGCGGGGCGTTCTGGTTCATGGTGCAGTACGCCTTTCAGCCGCTTCAGCAGACGACCTTCGCGCTGCTGGCGTTCTACGTCGCATCCGCCGCGTTCCGCGCTTTTCGCGCACGGAACTTCGAATCGGTCCTGCTGCTGGCGACCGCGTTCCTGATCCTGCTGGGGCGGACCTATCTTGGCACGGTCCTTTCCGCCGGTCTGGCCGACCCATCGCGCCCGCCGGAGGGGCTGTGGGAGCAGTTCCTCTCGTTCTTTTACATCCCCAACCTGACCGGCTGGCTGATGGCGGTGCTGAACAACGCCGGCAACCGCGCCATCATGATCGGCATCGCGCTGGGCGTGGCATCGACGTCGCTGAAAGTGCTTCTGGGAATTGATCGCTCCTACCTGGGCTCCGAGCGGAGGTGACCGTGGCCCGACTCGCCCAGTTTCTATCGACGCTCGACCGCCGCTGGGTCTTTCTGGTCATGGGCGTAGCGGTGCTGATTCCGGTCGTGTTTCGCATGGAGTTCCCCGAGCGACCGACGGCACTGACGCAGGCGGTCTTCGATCGGATCGAGAGTCTGCCGGCGGGCTCGCGCGTGCTGATGGCCTGGGACTACGACCCCGGCAGCGCCCCGGAGCTACAGCCGATGGCCACCGCGCTGGCCTGGCACGCCGCCCGCAGAGACCTCAAGCTCTACTTCGTGACGCTCTGGGCCGCCGGCCTGCCCATGGTCAACGAGACCATCGACAACGTCATCCGCAAGGACTTCCCCGAATACAAGTACGGCGAGGACTACGTCAACCTGGGCTACAAGTCCGGCAACGAGGGCGTCGTCAAAGTAGTCGTGTCGAACCTGGGCGAGCTGTTCCCGACCGACGTGCGCGGGCAGCCGCTCAGCGCGCTGCCGATGACCAGCGATCTCAAGAACATCCGCGACATGGACCTGATCCTCAACGTCAGCGCCGGCTACCCCGGCGCGAAGGAGTGGATCCAGTACGCCGCCACGCCGCTGAACATCCCCATCGCGGCCGGCTGCACGGGAGTGCAGGCCACGCTGCTGTATCCCTACATTCCGTCGCAGCTTTTCGGGCTTCTGGCGGCGATCAAGGGCGCCGCCGAATACGAAGCGGCGTTGGCCGCGAAATACCCGGATTACGCCCGCGATCCCGACAGCGGGGCCGACCGACCCGACCGCCGGCTCGGTATCCGGCGAATGGGGCCGCAGCTCATCGCGCACTGCGTGGTCATGATGCTCATCATCGCCGGAAACCTGGTGCTGGCGCTGCAATCGGCCACAAGACGGGGAGCGCGAGCATGAAGCGCGAGAATTTCATCGTCCTGGCGTTGCTGCTGCTCGGCGCGGCAGGCGTCGCGGCGATTCACCTTCTCCGCGGATCGTCCACCGGCCAAGGCTGGTACGAGCTGCGCGCCGATCAACGCAAGATCTCCCTCACGCACAACGAAGCGACCCAGCGACTGACCGCGATTGGCGCCGACGCCGCCCGCTCCGAGGCCCAGAAGGCCGACGCTCGCAGCCGAATTCGCTTCAGCCTGCCGCGCACGGTCGGCTTGTGGGTCGCGGCTTTCTTCACGCTGGCGATCCTCTCGTTCCTCTATCGCGATAACCCGTTCTACCGCTTCGCCGAGCACGCCTTCATCGGCGTCTCCGCCGCCTTCTGGATGACGGTCGGCTTCTGGAACGTGCTGGTCCCCAACCTGTTCGGCAAGCTGTTTCCGGCGTGGCTGAAGTTCGGCGTTCAGCCCGGCCTGAACCTGGACGAGGTGGTCGACAAGCTGGCGGCGCAATCCTGGGCGCAGGGAGTGCTGATCGATTACGAGGCCGCCGGCGGCGACGGCCTGAGCGCCTCCGTCTGGCAACGGATGGACCTGGCCTACCTGATTCCGCTGGCGCTGGGGGTCATGCTGCTGTGGCGCCTGGCGCCGCGCGGCGGTTGGATCGCGCGCTGGCCGCTGGCGATGGTGCTGGGGACGACCGCCGGCATTCGGCTGACGGGCTTTCTGGAGTCGGATTTCATCAAGCAGATTCAGGCGACCATCGTGCCGCTGTACGCACCCGTGTACGACCCGCTCAGCGGCGCGTTGGACGTCGGCCGGACATTCTACGAGTCGATGAACAACAGCCTGCTGGTCGCCGGCGTGGTGTGCGGATTGGTCTATTTCTTCTTCTCGGTCGAGCACCGCGGGCTGATCGGCCGCATGTCGAGAATCGGAATCTGGGTGCTGATGATCACCTTCGGAGCCGGCTTCGGCTACACCGTGATGGGCCGTATCGCCATGCTGGTCGGGCGGTTCCAGTTCCTGGCGTCCGATTGGCTGAATATCGTCCCCGGCACATAGCCGGGGCCTCGCGATCCGAACGGCGCCGCCGCGAGTGCGCTTGGGCTGGGGCAGTTAATCCACCCGACCGACGGACTTTCGTCGCTCGCCCCACCGGCGGCAGCCCTTTCGTTTGACTGGCTCCCCATGCGGCGCTATATTTCGGCCCGGATTGCCGCTTGCCCGATTGCGCAAGCCCACCGACCTCGACGCGCCGCTTGGAGTACATACAGATGATCGCAATCCCCCGGCTGTGCCGTGTCGCGGCCGCTTTCGTGATTCTCGCCGCGCTCCGCGGTAGCACGAGCGCGGCGTTCGCGCAGGTGCAGGCGGACGGGCTGGTCACGGGGCCGGCGACGCAGGCCTGGGAACGCTGGCAGGTCGCCATGCAGGCCCTGCTCGACCGCAACGCCGACGCCGCCGAGGCCGCCTTCGGCGAACTGCTGGGCACCGATCCCTCCGCGTTCCGAATTGCGCTGCTGGCCGATCGATCGGTCTCGCAGAACCTGAAGGCCGGTGGCGTGCTCACCCTTGAACTCGACAACGAGGCCGGCAAGCTCAAGGAAAACGGCCAGCGCGTCGCGAGTCTGCTGCTCGAAGGCCGCGAGCAGATGAACCAGGCCGACGACGGCTGGTACTTCGCTTCCATCGGTCGGTTTGACGTGGCGGCGGCGAACTTCAACGCTCTGATTGCCTCCAACCCCGATCCGGTCGCGCTGCTTGAATTCGCCGACCGCGTCGCGCGCCGCATGGACATCCTCGTCAGCCTTTCCGACCACCCCGAGCTCGGCGACGCCGCCCGAAGCCTGCTCAAACTCCTCCAGGAAGGCGAGCGACGCATCAAGGCCGACCCGACCCGCGTGCGGCGGAACATCGAGGGACTGGTCGGGCCGCCGCGGGCGTTCGAGACCGCCGTCGGCCGCCTGATCGACTCCGGTGAGTATGTGATTCCGTTCGCCGTCGAGGCGCTGCGTGACACGTCGCGCGGCGAGCTGACGCGGCCGCTGCTGCGCGCGATTCCGCGGATCGGCCGGGCGGCGCTCAATCCGCTGGTGATCGCGCTGCGCACTGAGGACGCCGCGACCCGCAAGTACCTGGTCCAATGCGCCGGCGAGATCGGCTACTGGCAGGCGCTGCCCTACCTGCTCCAGATACGCGAACAAGGCGAAGCGCCCGCGGAAGTGCTCGCGGCCATCGACCCGGCCATCGCCAGCATCACGCGCCACGCCGGCTCGGGCGGCGCGGGCAGCGCCGCCGAGGCGTTCGCGCGGCTGGCGGAGATGTATTACGACGATGCCGCTGAGTTGGCCGCCGACCCGCGGCTCGGCGTGGCCAACGTGTGGTATTGGAAGGAAAGCCTGCTTCAGAACGTCGAAGTGCCCACGGCGATCTTCAACGAAATCATGGCGATGCGCTGCTGCGAGGAGGCCCTGCGGCTGGCGCCCGACATGAAACCTGCGTTGGCGCTCTGGATCGCGGCCAACCTGCGGCGCGAGGCGCAACTGCCCGCCGGTGAGGTGGATCGCACGCGGCCCGACAACTATCCCAGCGGCGTCTACTTCGCGCAGTCCGCCGGCGCAGAAAACG
>CAYOHG010000065.1:0-10233 GCA_964403685.1 uncultured Planctomycetales bacterium | reverse complement strand
GCGCTGCTGCGGCTGATGGACGAAGATGCTGCGGCGTATCGCGAACTGAACGCGTCGTTCAAGCTTGATAAAGCGACCCCGGATCGGGCCGAGCGTATCGCGCAGTCCGCGACCCTGGCGGCGGTCGTGCCGCTCGAAGCGCTGACGTTTGCACGCGAGGTGCGCGGGCTGCTGGTTCGCATTGCTCCGCTGGCCAATCCGCAGCTTCACTCCGATGTTGCCGCCGGCCGGCACCTGGCGAATTGCGCCATCGCCGCCGCCGCGGAGAACGTGCGCGTCAATCTGCCGTGGGTGCCGTCGCCGCGGCGCGAGGCGATCGAGCGCGAGCTGGGGGCGGTCGCGGCCGCGCTGCCGGCCGGGGCCGGCGCCGTTGACGAGAGCAGCATCGCGGCGCCGCACGAGTGGATTTATCTGGACAACAACGCCAGTACGCCGCTGGACCCGCGCGTGCGCGCCATCATGCATCAGCACCTGGAGGAGTGCTTCGGCAATCCGTCCAGCGCGCACCGCCTGGGAGCGCGCGTCGCCGCCGAGCTGGAGCACGCCCGTGGGCAGGTGGCCGAACTGATCGGCGCGCGGGCCAACGAGATCGTGTTCACGAGCGGCGGCACGGAGGCGAACAACCTTGCGTTGCGCGGCCTGCTGGCGGCCCAGCCGGACAAGCGCCACATCATTATCTCGTCGGTCGAGCACCATGCCGTGCACGAGCCGGTCGAGGAGCTGGTCCGGACGGGGTATGAAGTCACGCACGTGGCGGTCGACGGCGACGGCCGGTTCGACGTTGCCGGGCTGGCCGCGGCGCTGCGCGACGATACCGCGCTGGTCAGTGTCATGCTGGTCAACAACGAGACTGGCGTAATATTCCCGCTGTCGGAAATCGTGCGGATCGCGGCGGCGCGCGGGGTGCCCGTCCATACCGATGCGGTCAACGCGCTGGGCAAGCTGGCCGTGCGCGTCGATGAGCTGGGTGTTGCCGCGCTCAGCTTGAGCGCTCACAAGATTCACGGGCCGAAGGGCGTCGGCGCGCTCTACATTCGCAAGGACGTACCGTTCCGACCGCCGCGGCTTGGTGGACCCCAGGAGCGCGAGCACCGGGGCGGAACCCCGAACACCGCGGGCATCGTCGCGTTGGGGCTGGCCTGCGAATTGCTGCGGGTGGCGCCGCCGGAAGAGCTGGCGCGGGTGCAGCGGTTGCGCGACCGGCTGGAGCAGGGATTATTGCAGCGCTGCCCGGGCGCGGTGGTGGTCGGTGCGGGCGCGAAGCGGGTTCCCAACACAACCTGCATCTGTCTGCCGGACGTCAACGCCGAACTGGTGCTGATGCTGCTGAGCGAGCGGGGGCTGTGTGCGTCGAGCGGGGCGGCGTGCGCCAGCGGCGCGAGCGAGCCGTCGCGCGTGCTGCGCGCCATGGGCATTCCGGTTGGCCTGGCGCGCGGGCAAGTGCGGCTCTCGCTCAGCCGGCTGACGACGGAGGGCGAGATCGACGGCGCGATCGAGCTGGTCAGCGAGGTCTACGCGCGGTTGTTCGGCACCGCGGGGGCGGATTGATCCAACGGAGATTGGGGCGTTGGTCTACCCGCTTCCGGCGCGCAGCGGGTCGACGATTTCCTCGTGTCCGCCGGGATGCGCGGCTTCGTGATCCGCCGGCTCGATGTGCGAGGTGATGTGTACGCGGTCGGCGGGAAACAGCGCCCGCAGTGCGTCTTCCACGCGAGTGACCTGCTCGTGCGCGTTGTGCAGCGACAGTTGCCCGGGCACCAGCACGTGCATGTCGATCCAGAGCTCGTCATTGACCCGCCGATAGCGCACCTGGTGGTAATCGGCGAGCAGGCCATTCTGCACGCTCGCGCGTAACGCGACCAGCAGCTTCTCGCTGAGCAGCGGGTCCACGCGGTCCATCAAGCCGGAATAGGCCCGCCGCATCAGGTCAACGCCCGTGTACATGATGTATCCGCCCAGCGCCAGCGCGGTAAGTGGGTCGAGTATCGGCATGCCCGTCATCACGACCAGTCCCACGCCGATGATCGCCGCCAGCGTGGTCCACATGTCGGAGAGCACGTGCCAGCCGTTGGCGCTGACGATCAGCGAGTTGTGCCGCCGGCCGATCCGCACCAAAGCCGCACCCAGCAGCATATTGATGGCCGCGAGGATGGCGGAGATAGCCAGGCCGGCTTGCAGGTCGCGAAGCTGAGTCCCGTACAGCAGGCTGTGAACTCCGTTGACCAGCACGGCCAATGATGCGGAGAACACCAGCGCGCCCTCGAAGCCGGCGGAGAAATACGCGATTCGTCCGTGCCCGTAGGGGTGCGTCGCATCCGCCGGACGATCCGCATACCACAGGCTCAGCGCGGCCAGGGTGGTGGCGGCTCCATGAACGACCGACTCGGCGGCGTCGGCCAGGATCGCCGTGCTGTTGCTGACGAGGTAGGCGGTCAGCTTGCCGACCAGCATGACGACCGAGGTCAGCAGGCTGACCGTCATCACGGCATGCCGCGGGTCGGTGTGCAGCAGCGCCATGCCTGCTTCTGTACGCTCGCGGATCGTTTTTGCCAAGCGGCCGGCGCGGCCGCCGGGTTATTATCCTCGCGATGAGCGACCTGCGCTGTGTCTGCCTGAACGTGAGCCTGCGGGAGCTTCTCGAGCGCGCCCGCTCGGCGGGCTGGCGTACGGTTGGGGAGATCGCCGCGGCGACCGGATGCGGCGCACACTGCCAGAGCTGCCGGCCGTACATTGCGCGGATGCTTCAGACCGGCCGGCCGCCCACGACGCGCGACATCATGAGCGCGGCCGAACTGGCGAAGTACCGCGAGTAGGGCCGGGCAGCTTCTGCATGGGTGCGCGCCGCGCCTCTGCGCGGCGCTATTCGAAGGCCGCCAGTCCTGCGTGGTCCAGGCCGCTGTGAATGCGCGGGCCGGCCGGCTGGGCGGCGATGACTTCCGCCTCGTAGTTCAGCCAGCGCTCCCAGCATTGTGGCACGTTCCCGCTGCCGGGGACTTTCTCCGCCAGATTCAGAAACGTGAGGTAGTGCCCCTTCTCGGACGACCACAGTCCGCGGAAGAGGCGGCGCACGGCGGCGTCGTCGCAGTGTGCCGCCAGGAGTGCGAAGCGTTCGCACGACCGCAGCTCGATCAGCGCGGAGACCAGCAATCGGTCCACGGTTTCGCGCGGCCCCTCGCCATGCCGGACACGCTGGCGCAAGGCGTTGGCATATGGATTGCGGTGCATGCGGGTCAGTGTGCCACCGCGCTGGGCCAGCAGCCGGGTGACCAGCGCGAGGTGCTCGATCTCGTCGCGTGCGATGGCGGTGATGCGCTCGACCCAGTAGGGCGGCGGGTCGCGCTGCGGCCAGCGGGTGACCAGGTCCAGCGCGTTGCCGGCGGCTTTGCGCTCTAGGTGAGCGTGGTCGTTCAGCAACGCCAGCGGGGCGCACAGCGGGCGCTCGGCCCATCCCGCGGGCGTGCGATACCGCAGGGGCAACTCCGCCAGCGCTTCCATCAGTTCACCGGGCATGCCCGACCTCACGGTTGGAGTTCATGGGTTGCTCCGCGTCGCCTGCACGCGCAGGCGCAGCGCCGCGGCCGCAGCGAACAAGAGGCCGTAGCGCGCCGAGCGGCGATTACGGTCCAGGGCTGATTCGCTGCATCACTGCATCGCGCTGTCGCCCAAAGCGCTGCTCGATCGTGGCTGCATCGCTGAGCTGGAGGGTCTCGCCCGAAAGCTGCTGACGCAGCAGGTTGCCATAGGAATCGGTGAACAGCAGCCCCGGCGGCGCGAATCCCTGGCGCAGCTCAAACGCGCGCGCCCGCTGGCCGGTCGTGCCGGGCAACGCTTGCTCGCCCAGTGGAGCCAGCAGCGCGGGAATTAATCCGCCGCTGGTTGAGTCGAACACCTCGAATCCCGGCAGCGGGTCGGTCTGGTCCAGTAGCAACGCGGGCAGCAGCCGCGCCCAGGCCTGGGCGTGATAACTGCCGGGCAGCGCGATCGGGTGGCTGGGTGGCCGCTCGGCGCGCGGCGTCGACGGAACGGTGCTGGCAATCAGAACGTCGCCCTCTCGGATGCACTGCTGGTGCGTGCGACCAAGCGGCGCGCCGGGCTCGGCGGGCAGGTCGATCACAACGCGCTCGGCCAGATCAGTGGCCCCGTCGAGACTGGCGAACAGGTCGAGGGTCTCGTATCGGGCGCTGCCGTCCGGCCCGAACTGCCAACGCTTTTCGCGCACACGCAAGCCCTCTTTGGGTCGGGCTCGATCGCCCGGCCGCGCCAGTGGCTCGAGGTCGCGGCTGAATTGGCGCGCGACGAACCCGGAGGGATTTCGGTCAAGCTCGAGAAGGTAAAAGCGTTCCTGCGTGTCGATCCGCAGCTCGCGAGCCGCCCGTTGGAGATGCCCGCTCGCGAGAAACTCGCGCCCCCGCACGGTCGCGGCACGCAGTTCCGCGGCGAGCAGCGGGTCGTAGCGAATGTGCAGTGATCGCAGGGCCGCGCTTAGCTCCGCAGGCGGCGCCGGTGGGGACGCGGGCTCGGAATCGGCCGGCGGCGTCTCGTTGCCCAGCACGGCCTGCGACAGCACCCAGATCAGGCCCGCGTCCAGCTCCATGCAGTAGTACCAGCTTGAGAGCCGCTCGCGTCCGGTTTCGGTCGGCAGTGCCGCTTCCACAAGCACGTACGCCGACAAGCGCAGCGCGCGGCCATCCGCCCAGGAGCGCGCGTCGAGCACTCCGGGCCCCGCACGCAGTTGCCGCGTGAAAAACGCCAGCCAATCCGGGAACCGCTGTGGGCGCGACGCGCGAAACACCAGAATCTGCATCGTCCGTCGGGCGTCGGCGCTGCGCGCCCGAACGACTCCACTGGCTCCCGACGGACCCGCGAACGGCGCCTGATCCACCAGCCAAGCGGCCGGCAGATCGATGTCAAAGCCGAAGGCGTGGTCGCGCAGCGTGACGGCTCTGACGTCGACGGGGTTCCCGTCGCGCGGCTGGCCTGCTGCGGTCGATGGCCCGGCCGGAGCGAACGCCAGCGCGGCGAGGATCAGCGACCCGCTCAGCCGGGCGCGGCGACGCGGAGTTTCGCGGTGCGTGTGCATGCCGTGGCCATTGTAGGGCCGCGGGCATTTGCGGCTATCGCCGGTTCTCAAGTAAGCTCCCCAGCCGCGCGGCATTCGTGTGGAGACTTCGGCGGTGCACATTCTGGCACTCGGCCCCCCGTTGGATGGCCTTTGGCTGCACGTCTGGTTCTGGATCACGCTGCTGCTGGCGCCGATCTGGCTCCGCCGGCACATCGACCTGTGGCGCGGGCGGCGTGAGCCGGTGCTGCGGCCCGACGAGCCGGGCCCGGCCGACACGCCCAGCGTTTCGTTCCTGGTCGCCGCGAAGGATGAGGAGCCGAATATACGGCGCTGCGTCGAGGGGCTGCTGCGGCAGGATTATCCCGACCTGCAAGTGATCGTGGTCAACGACCGCAGCAGCGATCGCACCGGCGCGATCATCGATGAACTGGCCGCGCGCGACCCGCGCCTGACCGCGATGCACGTCACGCACGTGCGCGACGGCTGGTTCGGCAAGAACAACGCGATGCAGGACGGGGTCGGTCGGGCCACGGGCGAGTGGCTCTGCTTCTCCGACGCCGATTGCACATACGATTCGCCGCGCCTGGTCAGCTCGGCGATGCGCTTCGCGCTGCGCGAGCGCGTTGACTTTCTTTCGGTGCTGCCGCTGCTGGAGGCCCGCACCTTCTGGGAGCGCGTGGTTCAGCCGGTCGCGGGCGCGATCATGGTCTTCTGGTTCCCGCCCCACAAAGTCAACGACCCGCGCTACCCGCATGCCTACGCCAACGGCGCGTTCATGCTCTTGTCGCGAGCCGCGTACGAACGGCTCGGCGGGCATGAGCCTGTGCGGGCCACGCTCAACGAGGACATGCACCTGGCCCGCCGAGCAAAGCAGGCCGGCCTACGGCTGCGCGCAATCCGCGGGGGGACGCAATATCGCGTGCGGATGTACACGGGGTTCTGGCAGATTTGGCGCGGCTGGAGCCGGATCTTCTACGGCTGTCTGGGCACGCTGCCGCGGCTGCTGGCGAGCGTCGCGATGCTGGCGATCTTCAGCGTTTCACCCTATCTGACCCTGCTGGCGTCACCATTGGTGGGCCGGGGTTGGGAATGGCTGGCTGGGGCGGCGCTGACTGCGATTGTCTCACAGCAGTCGATCCTCTGGGGCTTCTACCACGTGACGGGCAACGGACGGGCCTGGGCGCTGACGTACCCGCTGGGCGCGGCGGTGTGCCTGGGGATGACGATCGACTCGATCCGCCGGCTCGCGGGCGGAACGACCACATGGCGCGGCCAAGCCTATCGAGGCGGTGCCCAGGCGTCGGCGGGGTAAGGCAGCGGACGAGCGCCGGACGGCAGCGCACTCGCTCGGTTCAACGGGAAACCGCCGAACCAGCACGGCACGAGTGCCGGAATGGGCTCGAGTCGGCCACGTTCTTCTGGAGCACAGCCGCCTCGGCTGTGAGTTCTGGAGCACAGCCGCCTCGGCTGTGAGATGCGGCGCATAGCCGCTTGCGGCAGTGAGCTACCGCACGACCATCTGGCTGTCGGAAATCGGCGTGCCGGCGAAAGTCGGTTGGGCCGGATGGGCGATTCGAGCCGACATGCATAACGCCTTGCCGGAAGACGAAAGCCATAAGCGATTGTCATTGCGCTTCTTACGCCTCACCCGATTGCCTGGTTCGAGCACCAAGGCAGGTGCTGCCCACTCTTCGCGGACCGGCTACACACAATCGGTAGCGGTCAGCCAACATCACGGTGCCGGCAGTCGTACCGAAAATATTCCAAAAAACGGACACTCCGTCTTGACAAGGTCGCGAGTTAGGTTATTATTCGCATAGTCCGCGACGGATCGCGGCCTGGAACGCCAACCGAAGCAAAGGAGTGCCGTCATGCTCCGAATCCTCCGCGACCATGGACGTGGGTTGTGCATCCTGGGCCCGGGTGGGGATTTCGTCGCTGAAGTCTCACCCGTCCGGCCTGGCTCGCGGCGTCTCAGGAGCACGGCAACGACTCAGGCGAGCGTCGCCGATCTGGCGCGCCGCATCGGCAAACAGTTGCTGGGTGATTTCGCTCCGCGCCGGGCTGATGCCGCGGGGCTGTGCGGCGTCGCGGTCCGCGGTCTGAATGGCCTGGTTCCATCGGCGCACTCGGGAGGGGAGTGCCGAGAGACTGGCCCGGCCGGCGGTAGGAAGGATGGGGGCTCGGCGACGGGGACGTGCGAGGGGGGCGGCGGTCCGATCGGTTCGGAATCTGATCGGCTGGTCTGGCGGGCTTCCAAGCGGGCGCTGCCGCCGGTAATCTTTGGATCGCTCAGTGCTTACCTTTACGAGGAGTGGACCGATGCCACGCGCCAAGTCCAAAAGTCGGCCGGCGTCGCTGACCCCCAAGCAGTTGCGCGTGCTGACGTTCATCCGCGACTTCACGAACGCTCGCGGCTATGCCCCGACGATGCAGGAGCTGGCGGACGACTTCGGCGTCAGCAAGGTGACCGTGTTCGAGCACATCGCCGCGCTTCAACGAAAGGGCTACCTCGAGCGCTCGCGGCACAAGGCACGCTCTTTGCAACTTAGCGACGTGTACGAGTTTCCCGACGAGCGCGCCACTCGTCTGCCGTTGGTGGGGACGATCGCGGCCGGCCGACCGATCGAGGCGATCGAGAGCCGCGAGGTGCTCGATCTTGAGGAGTTGTTCGTTTCGCCCTTCGGAAACTATGTCCTGCGCGTCCGCGGCGACAGCATGAACGGCGACAACATCTGCGATGGGGACTACGTCATCGTTGAGAAGCGCGAGGTCGCCCGCGACGGCGATATGGTCGTCGCACTGGTTGAGGGACAGGATGCTACGCTGAAGCGCTTCTACAAGACGCGTCACGGCGTTCGGCTGGAAGCCTCTAACCCCGCATACGAGCCAATCATCGTGCAGAACGTGCAGATCCAGGGGGTTGCCGTCGGCGTTTTGCGTCGGTTCTGAGGTTCTGCGTGTGACAGGGTGCCACTCGGGGGCTTACGACTCACGACTCACGACTGACGACTGACGACTCGCGGTTGCGGCGTTCTGAGCCGCGCCCGTAGGGAGGCGGTGCTTTGTGCCGGGCGGGGCGGCGCGCAGGTGTGCCTCGCTTTGACAGTCGCGGCCTTGTTTGTGCGTCAACGTTCTGATCGTGTGTTAAGGCTCTGAGCGCGCGTCGGGGTTCCGCGCAACAGTCGCGGTTCCAATTGTCTGCGCGGGGCTCCGCGGCCATTGGTGCCGCGGTCCGCGTCTGGCTGCTAGCCCCCTCCGGGCTCGGGCGTTCGGGGGAAAGCTCTTCAGGGCTGTGGGAGCGCCGTTCGGATGTGTTGGAGCGCTGGGGGGGGCTCGCTCGGTTGCTGTTCGCGTTCGGTGTCGTAGTCCATACCCATTTCCGGCGGCTGGCCGTAATACTCAGGGTTCTGGTACTTGCCGCGCTCGGGACCAGTCTTGTCGCGCTCGACGGGCGCGCCATGCAGGCGCACCCGCAGGTCGTTGCGAACGGCCTCGACTCGCCAGGAGACTTTTCCGCCCGAAGCCCCGCCGGCGATGCGGAATGAGCAGGTCGGTGGGGTGACCCCCGGCTCAGCCTGCTCGCCGGCCAGCAGCGCTTCCTCACTGATCTCCTCGGCCACGTGCAGGTTCGGCATTGCCGCGCCGACGGCGGTGAGCGTATAGCGCGGGTCCTTGTTAATGCTGGCGAAGTACGCAGGCAGTTCGACGACCGCCTCGCCCGCGCCGTCGAGCGTGACCTTGCCGGAGTAGGAATTGAGCACTTCGGGCGACTCAGTCGAGTAGTGCAGCAGGTACTTGTTCGCCGGATCCTGCGGGTGGTCGATGCGGAACGGCTTTGCGCCGCTGGCGCCCAGATCACCCGCCGCGTAGACCGCGTAGCCGCCGGCGGCGGTGCTGGCGTATCCGCGCACGCCGTAGATCGTGCCGCTGGTGGCGTTGTTCCGGCCGTAGACGCCGTACCCGGAAGTGCTGGCGCTTTCGAAGTAGCCGCCGAAGTTGCTGCCGGTTGTGGCGCTCGCGAAACCATACACGCCGCGCCCGGTTGTGCTGTCGCATTGTCCGTAGACGCCGTTGGTGTTACCCGTCGCGGCGGTTGCATGGCCGACCGTTCCGAGCCCGGCGGTGCTGTCGGAAACGCCATAGACGCCCCGCGCGTCGCCGCTCGTGGCGAGGGCTCGGCCATAAACGGCGCGCCCCGACGGGCTGTCACTGCGGGCATAAACGCCAAAGGTCGTGCCGGCCGTGGCGGTAGCTTCGCCCAGCACGCCCACGCCGTCGGTGCTGTCGCTCTGTCCCCACACGCCGTAAGTCGAGCCGCTGGAGGCGGCGCCCCGGCCAAAGACGCCGATGCCGGAAGGGCTTTCGGTCTCGAAAAAGCCCCCGTAGTTCATCCCGGAAAGACTGCTGGCCACCCCATACACGCCGCGGCCAGTCGTGCTGGCACTCTGTCCAAAGACACCATAGTTCACGCCGGTCGTCGTGCCTGCATAACCGCCGACACCGACCCCGCTGGAACTGCTGCTCTGGCCGAACACGCCATAGGCGTAGCCGGATGTGGCGGTGTTTCCGGCCATAAACGCCGTACCCTGACGGGCTGACGCTGCGGCCGTACACGCCGTAGTTCGTGCCTGAGCCCTCATTGGCCGAGCCATAGACGCCGTACCCGGACGCGCTGGAGTTCTCAAACCGCCCGCCGTAGGTCGTGCCGGAAGTGGCCATGGCGGAGGCATAGACACCGTGCCCGGACGTGCTGAAACTGATGCCATACACGCCATACGTCGTGCCGGACGAGGCGGTCGCAGAGCCATGGACGCCGTACCCGGACGTGCTGGCGCTTTCAAAGCGTCCACCCATGGTCAAGCCGGATGCGGCCGTGGCGCGGCCGATGACGCCGCGTCCCGAAGTGCTCGCGCTCTGCCCGAACACACCGTTGGTGACTCCGCTGGCGGCGGTCGCGTTTCCTGTGACACCGGTTGAATCGGTGTTTGTTGACGTGTTCTCTCCGCTGATCGTGGCGATCCCTGCGTTGGCCCCGCTGAGCGAAAAGGGGGTTGGGATCGACTGGAGGAAGGCCGAGGAGTCGAGCCCGTCGAGCTGGTTGGCATTCAGGGCGAACAGCGCGTTGGGCGTGGCGGTCAGCGGCTGCCGCGGCGCAAGCGTAGTGAAGC
>CAYOHG010000064.1:4707-10290 GCA_964403685.1 uncultured Planctomycetales bacterium | reverse complement strand
GATCCTGTACCGCCCGACTCCCCCGCCGGGGCAGCGTTTCGCGCAGCAACTGCGCCTGCGCGACGTGCAGGAGCGCACGCTGCGGGCCGATCACGATATTGTCGCTTCCGACGGCGCGCTGTGGATGCGCGTGATTGGCTGGGAGGATTGGCGGTTCTACTGGGAACCGTCCTTTTACGACTTCTGGCGGCACCCCGACCGCCACATCATCGGGCACGCGATCGAACTGCCGGGACAGGTTGGACATCAGGATGCCACCTGCTTCCGCATGCAGCCGTTCGGCGAGATCGAATCGAATATCTGGGAGAATCTTTACGCGCATCTGATCCTCAGCAGAAGCGAGCTGAGCGAGTATCATTCGATGCCGCGGAGCGAGCGCCGCACCCAGTGGCTCTTCGGCCGCTCGGCCGCGAAGGACGCCGTGCGAAGCTGGATCGCACGGACCGGCGGGCCGAAACTGTATCCGGCGGACGTGGTGATCGGCACGGACGATCACGGGCGGCCGGTTGCCGGCGGAGCGTGGGCAGCGCGCGTAGCGGAGGTGCCGCGGATTTCGATTTCGCACAAGGGGCTGATTGCGGTCGCCGCGGCCAGCCGCCGCCAGATCGGGATCGACCTGGAGCGGGTCGAACCGCGCGAGGCGTCGTTCGAGGGCGCCGCGTTCGATCCGGGCGAGCAGCAGATTCTGCGGGGGTACGCCGGGGCGGATCGCGACGAATGGGTTACGCGGCTGTGGTGTGCGAAGGAAGCGGCCGCGAAGGCGATCGGCGTCGGACTGCGTTACGGCCCGGGGACCGTGGTGGCCCGGCGGGTCGACCCGGAGAGTGGGACGGTGATCGTGGTGTACGGTGCGTCACCGGCGGAGAGGATCGAGATCCCGGTGCACTGTCGCCGCACCGGAGAGTTTGTGATGGCGCTGGCGGCGTTGGAAGGAAACGGCCATGGCAGTCATTGATCGTGACGCAATCAAGGCGGATCTGATCCGCATTCTCACCGAGCTGCGTGAAGACTGGGAGTTTTCCGGCGAGGTGACCGAGAAGACCGGCATTTTCGGGGACCTGGAGTTTGAATCGATCGACGCCGTCGCGCTCGGCTCGGCGATCGAGGACCATTACAACCAGCAGCTTCCGTTCGCGGAATTCCTCACCAAGGCCGGTGAGCGGCAGGCCAAGGACATCTACGTCGGCGACCTGGTCAACTTCCTGCACGAGAACGTGGGCAAGCGGTAGTCGGGTCAAGACTGGGCAGTCGCCCCGAGGGCGCGTTGGGCGGCCGGTATGCGCCGGCCCGGTGGCATTTCCGACGCACGAGGTGGCAGGCGAATGAGCAAGCGGGCAGTGATCTTTGGTCTGGATGGGGCAACCTTCACGGTGCTGGATCACCTGATCCAGCACGGTGCGTTGCCGACGTTTCAGCGCGTCTTCGGCGGCGGGACGCGCGGCATTCTCGAGTCCTCGATTCCCCCGCTGACGCCACCCGCATGGACGTCGCTGGTGACCGGCCGCACGCCGGCGAACCACGGCATCTTCAACTTCCTCCAGTATGAATCCAAGGACAGCTCGTTTGTCCGCATGGTCACCTCGCGGGCCATTCGCACCGAGACGCTCTGGAGCATGGTGAACCGCCACGGCGTGCGGGCCTGCGCGCTGAACTTCGTCGTTCACAATCCGGCGCCCAAGATCGACGGTTGCTGCATCCCCGGCTGGGTCCCCTGGCGCTGGGTCAAGACGCAGAGCCACCCGAAGGGAATCATCGACACCTTGCGGCGGACGATCCCCGGGTTCGATGTCAAGGAAATGGCGATGAACTTCTCCGAGGAGGAGAAGGCCATTTCCGGGACCTTCCACGAAGACTATGAGCAGTGGATCGACCTGCACATCCGCCGCGAGAAGCAGTGGTTCAGCGCCTGGAAGCACTGCCTGGAGCACGAGCCGGCGGGGCTGTACGCCATCGTTTTCGACGGCGTCGACAAGTTGCAGCACCTGTGCTGGCCGTTCCTCGATCCGGCCTACGCGCCTCGCCAGCGCGACGAAAAGTACGAGCGCGTCCGCGAGCGCTGCTGGGACTACTTCCGGCTGGTCGATGACTTCCTGCGGCAGACGCTCGAGATCGTCGGACCCGAGACGCATGTGTTCATCGCGTCTGACCACGGATTCACCGGGACGCACGAAATCCTCTACATCAACAATTGGTTGGAAAAACAGGGCTACCTGACCTGGGCGGAGGGCACGCCGATCGAGGAGGACGAGTCCCACGAGCTGGGCGCGGTGCGACCGATTCAGCGCCGCGGGTTCAATTTCGTGCACACCAGGGCCTACGCCTCGTTCGCAAGCTGCAACGGCGTGTTCATTCCGATCCGGGGTGAGCGCGGCCGGGAGGGCGTCGCCCCCGAGGACTACCGCCGCGTGCGCGATCAGCTCGCCGACGACCTGCTGCACAAGTGCGCGCACCCGGAAACGCGCGAACCGCTGGTCACCCGCGTCTGGACGCGCGAGCAGGCCTTCCCCGGCGCGGAGGGCAACGCCAACGCTCCGGACCTGACGCTCGAACTGCGCGACAAGGGCAACGTCTCCGTGTTGCGCGCCAGCACCTGGTACAAGCCGCGGCAGCAGATCATGGGTTGCCATCATCCCGACGGCATTTTCGGCGCCATCGGCCCCGGTATTCGCGCGGGGACGCAGGCCGAGCGCCTACGGTTGATCGACATCGCGCCCACCGTGCTGTACGCGCTGGGTTTGCCCATTCCGTCGGACCTGGAAGGGCGGGTGGCCACCGGTGTGTTCAGCCAGGAGTATCGCGACGCCAACCCGGTCCGCTCCGGTGAGCCGACCCGGCCGGTGAATGCGCGCGATGCCGGTACGGGCGGCGAAGGCGACTCCGGCGGCGAGGAAGATCCGCAGGTGCTCATGCGCCTCAAGGCGCTGGGCTACATCGAGTAGCACGGGACGGGGGCCATGGGCAAGGCGCAGATCAACGGCATCGAGATTCACTACCAGCAGAAGGGCGAAGGGCCCGACGTCGTGCTGGTTCACGGCGTCACGTCCACCATGGCCGTCTGGTACAACCAGGTGATGCCGGCGCTGCGCGAGCGATTCCGCATCACGTTGTACGACCTGCGCGGCCACGGGTACTCCGAGATGACGCCCACCGGCTACAACACGGACACCATGTCCGACGACCTGCTCGGCTTGATGGACCATCTCAAGCTCGACGGCGCGTGCGTCGTCGGGCACAGCTACGGCGGCGCGATCGGCCTGCACGCGGCGGTCAAGCAGCAGGCCCGCATTCGCGGGCTGGTGGTTTCGGACACGGGTGTCGCTTGTCTGCGACACCTGCGGAATATCCAGGACTGGGCCGGCTGGTCGCTGTTCAAGGAGCAGCTGGAGGCCCGCGGCATCACGTATGACCAATTCACGGATGATGCCGAGCGGATTTTCCGGCGCAGCCTGGAAATTCCCAAGCAGTTCGGGCTGCGCAAGGGGGAGCCGCGGGCGAACAAGCGGCTTCAGAAGCTCCTGGACGAAACCACCATGGCCAAGGAGTTCCGGGAGATCGGCAGCCTGACCGAGGAAGCCATCGCGACCGTCCGCATCCCCGTGTTGGCGCTTTATGGGGATCAGTCGCCTTATAAGGGGCTGGTCGTTCGGCTGAAGGAACTGCTGCCGGTGTGCCATTGGGACGTGCTGACCGGCACCGGACACTTCCTTTTGCTTCAGAATCCTGATATATTCGTCCAACGCATTCTCGCGTTCTTGGACGATCCACGGCGGTACGTGGAAGCACAGTCGCGCAGTTCGGAGTCAGCTTGCGCGCGGCCAGAGGTGATCGGGGAGACCCACGCATGAAGATTCTGCTGTCGACGATGCCGCGTCCGGTTCCATTGCTGATGGACACGTTCCTGTCGCTCGACGACTCGTCTTATCGTTTCGTCGTCGACCAGGGCGTGTTCTCGGTGCGCTCCGACAATCACGTCTACTCGCTGCACTTCTTGGCGCAGAACATCGCGATGCCCTCGACGGTGCTGGAATGGCCGTCGTGGGAGGAACTCGAAGCCGAGCTGAAGCGCGAGGCGTACGACTTCTTCGGGCTGCATTGCAAGGTCATCGACCTCGATCGCATCGGGCAGGTCATCGACTTCGTGCACAGCGTTTCGCCGGGAACCAAGGTCATCATCGGTGGCTTCGGCACGCTCGGGCTGGAGGAGCTGCGCGAGGAGGGCATCGACGCGGCGGACAAGGCCGACTACGTATGCCGCGGCGAGGGCGTCGACTTCCTGAACGCCTTGGCCGGCGTGAACCACCGCCTGCCGCGCATCTGCCGCATGCCGCTGGAGCGCATGTGGCTGCCCTGGCTGCCGGGCTCGGAGACCAAGATCGGCTACATGCTCAGCGCGCTGGGCTGCCCGATCCGCTGCGAGTTCTGCGCCACGACGGCGTTTGTGCCGGGCGGCCGCGTGCACGAAGTGATGACCGCCCGCGAGCTGTACGAGGCCGGCCGCTGGTACTTCGACACGCACCGCGACTTCCATCAGGTCTACCTGATGGATGAGAACTTCCTGGCCTACAAGAAGAAGGTCAACGAGCTGGGCGAGTACATCCGCAACGACGACGCCTACGGCCTTGAGCGGATGAACTACCAGGTCTTCGGCACGATCCGCGCGGTCTCGATGTGGGACCCCGAGGAACTGCTGCTCAACGGCATCAGCGGCGTCTGGAGCGGCATCGAGTCGTTCTTCTCCTACGACCGCAAGAAGCGCGGCAACGTTCAGGAGTTGGTCGACGGGCTGCACAACAACGGCATTACGACCATCCTCTCGTGGATCCTGGGCGACGACGTCCAGACCAAGGAGAATATCGAGCAGGACGTCGACATGTTCCTGGCGCTGCGGCCGCCCGCGGCTCAGCTCTCCGTGCTGATTGCCATGCCGGGTACTCCGCTGCGGCAGCGCGTCAAGGAAAGCGGGCGGCTGCTGCCGTTCCGCGCCGGCGAGATGCACCTGCTGGGCAACAGCATGAGGTCGCTGCACTTCACGCACGAGGAACGCGTGCGGATCGTGATGGACACGTATCGCAAGGCTTATCACCGCAACGGCCCGACGGTGATGCGCTCCTTCGACATCGAGCTCAACGGCTACAACGTCTGCCGCAAGTCGAACAACCCGCAGCTCAACACCCGCAAGCTGAAGTACTACAAGACGCGCGTGCTCAACGGGGCGTCGATGCTCAAGACCGCCAAGGCCTTCGCGCCCAATGACCACGTGCGGCACATGATGGAAGAGCTGGAGCGCAAGTACGTCGAGTCCGTCGGTCCGCTGACCAAATCGCAGCAGATCGTGGCCGACAAATACCTGAAGCTCGCCGAGGAGTACGTCGGTTCGCTCAAGACGCAGCCGTGGCCACCGCCGGTCACGCAGCCCGGTCTGTCGCGCAGCGAGTACCCCGGCGTGGATCCCGGCATCGTCAAGGCGGCCCAGATGGTGCCGCTTTCGGTCGGCACGCCGTAATTCGGCCGCCCGGGCGAGCAGACCCAACCGGTGCGTTCCAGGAGTGTTAAGGCTCGGGACGGTGGACGCGCCGTGGCGCG
>CAYOHG010000064.1:0-4697 GCA_964403685.1 uncultured Planctomycetales bacterium | reverse complement strand
GAAACCGCCCCGCCGCGTTTCCTGGCGCCAATACAGGTGTTGTCGCCTGCGGGCGATATCAGGGAGGATTCCGCATGGGTCGCAACCGTCCATTCGGGCCGACTCACAGCCTGGGCTCGCTGCTGCTCATCGCGGCACTAGGCGGCTGTCTGGCCGCCGCGTCGGCGGTGCCCCCGCCGGCTCAGCCCGCCTCCGGTTCGGGCGGCAGCGCCTACAAGCACGCCGACGTCAAGGCGCAGCGCTACGGCGAGGGTGACGACGAGTACTGGATCTTCCGACCGGCCGCGCCAGAGCCCAAAGAAGCGCCCGTGGTCGTTTTCCTGCACGGCTGGGGCGGCGTTCGCCCGTCGGGGTACGGCGGCTGGATCCGCCACCTGGTGCGGAATGGCAACGTGGTGATCTTCCCGCGCTTTCAGGCCAGCCTGCGGACGTCGGTCTCGACGATGCCCGAGAACGCGATGCGCGCGATCAAGGCGGCCTGGGGGCAGCTTGAAAAGGGCGAAGGACCGCGTCCGCTGGCCAATAAGTTCGTCATGATCGGGCACTCGATCGGCGGGTTCACCGGGGCGAACGTCGCAGCCGCCGCGCGCTCGGCCGGCCTGCCCACGCCGGCGGCGATGCTGTTTGCAGCACCCGGCAACGGTCAGAAGAATATCCGCAACGAGAAGATGCTGATGCAGCTCAAGGGACTGGACCGGATTCCGCCCGAGACGCTGATGATCATGGTGCTGGGCGACAAGGACCGCATGGCCACGGATCACGAGTCGCTTCAAATCCTCCAGGGCGCAACGGCGGTGCCCAGGAGCAACAAGCTGTTCCTCGAGATGCACTCCGACACGCATACGGAACCCAGGCTCCATGCGGACCATTTCTCGCCCATGTCGCGCGACCGCGAGTTCACGGCGCATGCCGGCTCCGACCCCGCCGCCGACGAGGCCGAGGCGGCGATGGAGGATGAAGCTGCCGCCAGCGCCGATGAGGGCGACGACGTCGAGCAAGACGCCCAGCGCGGCGGGGAGCGCGCGGGCGGCCGCGAAGGAGGTCGTGCCGGCGGGCGCCTGGGCGGGCGCATCCGAGAGCGGATCAAGGAGCGGCGGGAAGGGGCCGAGTCGCGACCGGACGAAGGGGAGGCCTTTCGCGCGGACACCCTCGACTATTATGGCTACTGGCGGTTGGGCGACGACCTGATCGCGGTGATATTCCAGGGTGCGAACCGCGACCTGCTTTTCGGACCGTCGGTCACGTCGATGGGCAACTGCGCCGACGGCAGCCCCGTGCGGCCCATGACCTCGAAGCCGATCCCGTAGCCCCGGGACGCGTGGCTCGGTACCGCTTACACGCGCCACTTTTCGTGCGTTGTACTTCCCGAGCGGGCTAGAATTCCCGTGCGGTTGGGTGGTAAGGAGAGGCCCGATGCGAAATCCGGCAGGGACTGTCATCGTTTCGCTGTTATCGGTCCTGGCGCTCGGACTGCTGACCGGTTGCCCGGCGTTCGTTGAGGAGACGCCGACGCAGCCGGCGCCCAAGACCAGCGGTCCCGGCTCGACCGCGACGACGAATGGCGACTTTAGCGCCAAGGAGTTTCTCAGCGGCGCGCAGAAGTACTTCCTCTACCAGCCGACGGACCCGACGCCCAGCGAGCCTGTCCCGATCGTCGTGTTTCTGCACGGCTACGGTGGCGTGAACCCGCGCGCGTACGGCGACTGGATCGAACATCTCGTGCTTCGCGGGAATATCGTGGTCTACCCGGTCTATCAGGAAACGCTTCAGGACGGGCAGGAATACACCGACAACGCCATCGCCGCGATCGAGGATGCGCTCTCCCGGCTCGGCACCGACGGAAACGCCGCCGGCGACACGGATCAGCTCGTTTTCGTGGGTCATTCGCTCGGCACGACGATCTCGTTCAACATCGCGGCGCTGGCGGCGCAGCGCGGTCTGCCGATTCCGCGAGCGCTGATGCTCACCAACCCGGGTGACGCCGACACCGTCATCGGCGACCTGCCCAGCATTCAGCAGGGTGACTACGCCGACATTTCGGCGGACACGCTGCTGGTGATCGTCGTTGGGGCGGACGACACGCTGGCGGGCAGCGCCTACGGCATCAGCCTGTACGACAGCGTGCCGCAGATTCCAGAATCCAACCGCACGGTGATCGAGCTGCAATCGGACAGCTACGGCGATCCGAACCTGATCTCGGGGCATTTCGCCCCGCTGTCGATCAACAGCGCGTTCGATTCCGGCGATGCGCTGCTCAACGGCGGCACGATTGTCGAACCCAGCACCGAGACGCTCGATGTGCTGGACTACAACGGCTACTGGAAGTGGCTGGACGCGCTGATGAACCTGGCGTTCGACGGGACGGATCGCAAGTTCGTCTTCGGAGATACGTCCGACCAGACTTCGCTCGGCTCGTGGAGCGACGGAACGGCGATCGAGCGCGCCGTCGTGCTCCGGCCGTAGAACAGCGGGGTCGCGCGGAAGGGGGGAGCATGCCGAGCCGGATGCGTTCGAGCTGGCTGCCTGGCGGCGTCGCGATCGCGGCGTGCGCCGGGTGGTGTTGCGCCTGGCCGGCGGCGGCGGTCGCGCAGACGCCGCTGATCGACCGGAGCTTCCGCCAGATCGGCACGCAGGGTTTCGGCGACAAGCACAATTCCTATCCGTGGACGGTGCGGGAATTCAAGGGAAAGATCTACGTCGGCACGAACCGCGACGCGCTGTGCCTGGTGCAGGATCAACTCGGCAAGGATGCCGCCGAAAACGTCCCGGAGTTCCCGCTCGAGTGCGCCGACCCGATCTACGCCGGCGATTTCCGCGGTCGAATCTATTGCTACGACCCGCGGACGAACGAAGTTTCGCTGGTGTTCATCTCGCCGGAGCAGGCCACGCTGCTGTCCGACGGCACCATGGTGGACGTGCCGCGCGACGCGGGCTATCGCACGGCGGTCGCGTTCCGTGAGGAAGACGGGACGGACGCGTTCTACATGTTCACCTTCACTTCGCGGCAGCTCTATGAGCCGCCGGCGCGCGTGCTGCGGACGACCGACGGCCTGAACTGGCAGGAGATCCCGACGCCGTTCTCGGACGACCCTGGGTTCACCGCGTTCCGCTCGGCGATCACTTACAAGAACCGCATTTTCGTCGCCGTCATCGGCGCGACCGCGGCGGACTCGGTCATGTTGGAGGCGGCGCGGCCCGAGCGCGGTGAGTTCCGCGTCGTGCACGAGCCATTCTTCGGAGATCCGACCAACGAGGCCCCGTATCGCCTGGTCGAGTGGAACAACTACCTCTACGTCGGCACGGCCAACTCGGTCGAGGGCTACCAGCTTCTGCGCACCGACGCCAGCGGAGAGCCGCCGTACGGCTACAGCACGCTGCTGGAGCGCGGCGCCTACCGCGGCAATTTCAACGAGAATATCCTGAGCCTGCGGGGTTACAAAGGCTGGCTGTACGTCGGAAGCGGCATTCTCTTCGGCGGCTACGACGTCATTCGCGACGTAGGGCCCGCGCCGGCGGAAGTCGTGCGCATCAATGAAGCTGGCGCCTGGGACATCATCTGCGGAACCGCGCGCGACACTCCGGACGGCTACAAGGCGCCGCTGACCGGCCTGGGGCCGGGCTTTGGCAACCCGTTCACCGGCTACATCTGGAACATTCACGTCTACAACGACGTGCTCTACCTGGGCACGTTCGACAGCTCGTACGCGATGCAGTACATCGACGGCGTGCCCGCGTCGCAGCTCACCGTGCTGCTCGAGGAGCGACTGGCGGATTTCGAGCCGGGCGAAGGGCCGTTCGCCACACTCGACCCCAATACGCCGCTGGACGAAACGCTCGACTATATTTCGGCGACCGAAGGCGGCTTCGACTACTACTCGACCACCGACGGTCTGGACTGGACTCTGATTTCACGGACTGGATTCAGCGACCTGTACAACTACGGCGTCCGCAGTCAGGAGCCAACGGCCGACGGGCTGTACCTGGGCGCGGCCAATGCGCTGTTCGGCATGCAGGTCTATCTTGGGCAGGAAAAGGGCACCGACAACGACGGCGACGGCCTGGCGGACGCGGACGACAACTGCCCCTTCGATTGGAACCTGTCGCAGTCGGACATCGATGGCGACGGCATCGGCGACGCCTGCGACGACGACAATGACGGGGACTGCATCCTCGACGACGTGGATCCGGTCCCCGGCCGCGCGGACATCGTCGAGACCGATACCGACGAGGACGGTATCCCGGATCAGTGTGATCTCGACGACGACAACGACGATTACCCCGACACGCAGGACAATTGCGACCTCGCCGCCAACACCGACCAGCTCGACAGCGACGGCGACGGCATCGGTGACGCCTGCGACGCCGACCCCGCTGTGCCCGCGGAAGTCGCCGGCGACGAAGCCGGCTCGGGCGGCGACGACGGCGATCCAGCCGCTGACGATTCCGACGGTGAGCAGAGCGCGCCGAGCCTGTTCAACTGCGGCTTCAGCAGCGCCACGCTGCTGCCGTTGATGCTGGCGACGCTGGTCACGTGGCGACGGCGGGGAGGCGTCGCACGGGCTTTTTTTCCGCTGCTGACTGCGGCGATTCTGCTGCCAACCACGGTCGTCCGCGCGCAGACCAGCCTGACGCAGGCTGAGTTCCGCGCGATCGGCGCGCAGGGAATGGGCGACAAGCACAATTCCTACCCTTGGACC
>CAYOHG010000063.1:0-10294 GCA_964403685.1 uncultured Planctomycetales bacterium | reverse complement strand
AAACGGGCGAGATGATGGCACCCAACCCGGCCCGCGAGAACGAGAAGCTGCGCCGCATCCTCGCCGTGGCGACGCAGATGGCCGTGACGCCCGACCTCGACGCCCTGCTTCACCTCATCGTCGACGCCACCTGCCAGGTGCTTGATTGCGAGCGCGCCACGATCTTCCTTTATGACCAGGCCCGCGACGAGCTGTTCAGCCGGGTGGCGCGCGGGGTGACCGGCATCCGCTTCCCAGCCAGCCGCGGCATCGCCGGAGCCGCGGCGAAGGCCCGTGCGGTGGTCAACGTGCCCGACGCCTACGCCGACGAGCGATTCAATCGCGACGTGGACCGCACCACCGGTTTTCGCACGCGCAATCTGCTGAGCTTCCCGCTTGAAAACTTGTCGGGCAGCCTGATCGGTGTGTTGCAGGCCCTCAACAAGCACACGGGCGGTTTCAGCGAAGAAGACGAGGACCTGGCGCGGGTCCTGAGCGCTCAGGCGGGTGTGGCGCTGGATCGCGGCCGGCTGATTGAGGAATACGCCATCAAGCAGCGCATGGCCCGCGATCTCGACATTGCCCGCGACATTCAGCGCGGGTTTCTGCCGCGCCACCAGCCGACCGTCGCGCATTACGATGTCGCCGGCTGGAACCGGCCGGCCGACGAGACCGGCGGCGATTGCTACGACTTCATCCCGCTGGCCGACGGGCGGCTGGTCGTGCTGCTGGCGGATGCCACCGGCCACGGCATCGGCCCGGCCCTGATCATCGGCCAGTGCCGCTCGCTGATCCGCGCCCTGTTCAGCGTCACCGACGACCTGCCCGCCATCGTCGATCGCGTCAATCGCCTGCTGTGCGACGACCTGAGCGATGCACGCTTCGTAACGGCGTTTCTGGGGGTGCTCGATCCGCGGCGGCATTGCGTGGAGTACATCTCGAGCGGGCAGGGCCCGCTGCTGCACATTTCCGCCGACCGCGTGGAACAGCGCGGCGCCAGCGCGCTGCCCCTGGCGATCGCTCCCGACGCCGACGTTCAGGTTGAGCGCTTCGAGTTGCAGCCCGGCGACCTGCTGGCGCTGCTGACGGACGGTTTTTTCGAGACAATGAATGCCGGCGACGAGGAATTCGGCGAAACGCGCACAACCGAGCTGCTGCGGAAAAACCGCGATCGGCCGCTGACCGAGCTGATCGACGAGTTGCACCGGGCCGTCTGCGGTTTCCGTCAGGACCGCTCGCAGGCGGATGATCTCACCGCGATTCTCGTTCGCCGCCGACCCGCGATGTAGCGCCGCTCCTGCAACGCAGCGCCACAACTGCGCCCAGTCTCGGCAGGCGCTCCGCGCGCGTAGTCCGACCCGCGCCCCTCTGCGCCGCGCGCTCTTCGCTCCGCGCTCCACGCGTTTCGCCATTCGCTCTTCGTCTTTCGCTACTCCGTCATTACATCCAGCCCGACGTCCAGACTCGCCGCGGAATGCGTCAACGCCCCGATCGAAACGCGATCAATGCCTGTCTCGGCGATGCCGGCGATGCTGGCCATCGAAACGCCTCCGCTGGCCTCCAGCAGCACACCCGGCCGCGGCGCGAGCTGGTCGCGCAGCTTCACGGCGCGGCGCAGATCGGCCAGGCTGAAGTTGTCCAGCAGGATCAGGTCGACCCCCGGCACGCGCAGGACTTCGCGCAATTGCTCGATGCGATCGACCTCCACCTCGACGAACGCAACGCCGGTCGCCGGCCGGCGGGCCAGCATCGCGGCCAGTGCGCCGCCCAGCAGCTCGAGCGGAATCGCCGCCAGGTGGTTGTCCTTGATCAGGATGGCGTCATAAAGCCCCAGGCGATGGTTCGTCCCTCCGCCGCAACGAACCGCGTACTTGTCGAGCTCGCGCCAGCCGGGCAGCGTCTTGCGAGTGTCGAGCACCTGCACGCGCGGGTTGCCGGCCCGGGCCGCTTCGACGAACGCGCCCGTCAGCGTAGCCACGCCGCTCATGCGGCCGACGAAATTCAGCAGCGTGCGCTCGACGGCCAGCAGCGCGCTGTGCGCTCCGATCACCCGGCCGACCGGCTGGCCGGCGGCCACGCGCTCGCCGTGCTTGCGGAGTGCCTCGAAGCGCAGCCCGGCGGCCAGCCGACAAGCGAAGCGCTCGCAGATCAACGGCGCCAGGGACAACCCGCTGATTACGCCCGCGGCGCGCGGAACCAGAGCGCCGCTGATCGACTCGCCACCGGGCGCCAGCAGCGCGGACGTCACGTCACCGCGCTCGCCGAGATCCTCGCCGATCGCCAGGTCGATCAACTGCTGCGTCGCAGCGCTCCAGGCGCGCGCGCCGGGAAACTCGCTCATGGTTCAACTCTCGGTTCCTGGCAAGGGCGCAATCCCGATAGCGGCCCGCATGGTTCATCTTACCGCGCCGATGCATCGGCCGACGTGTCGCCACGCGCAGCCCGCTTCTGCTCGGCCCGCCGAGCCAGTAGATCGAAGGTCGTCTGCATGCCGGGCGCGGTATTTGAATCCGCCGGCGGCGGCGGCTGGCCACCGAGAATCCCCTCCACCCGCTCGGCCAGCGCGCGCCGCGCGTGCTCCGCTGCTGGCACCGGCAAGCTCAACGCCTGCAACGCGCGCAGCAGGTGCGCCGCGGTCTTGAATCGCAGCATCCGCTGCTTGTGCAGCGCGCGAACCACAACCTCGCACAGCTCGGCCGGCAGTCCCCGGGCTGAGAGCGGCTCGAGCGGCACCTCGCGGTACTGGTGTTGGCGCTTCAGGTCCGTGAGCGTCTCGGCTGTGAACGGCGGAGCTCCGCACAGCAGCTCGAAGAGGATCACGCCAAGTGCGTAGACATCGCTGGCGAAAGACGCCTGACCTTCGAACAGCTCGGGCGCCATGTAGAGCGGCGTACCCGCGACCGCGATCGCCCCAGGCGCGCCGAAGCCGCTCACCGGGCAAGCCAGCCCGAAATCGCACAACCGCACCTCGCCCCGCCGGTCATACAGCACGTTGGCCGGCTTGAGATCACGATGAACGATGGACTGATCGTGAAGGACGGCCACCGCGTCCGCCAGCGACCGCATCATGTGGAGCGCCAATGGCGCACCCGGCGGTGAACCGGCAAGCCATTGCCGCAGCGACACGCCTTCGACCAGCTCCATGACGATATACGCCAGCTCGCCGACGGTGCCGACGGAGTGGACCGTGACGACGTTGGGATGCCGCAGGCCAGCGGCCGCGCGCACGCCGCTGATCAGCTCCTCGCGAGCGGCGCTGCCCGCGCCGGCGGCGCGGTGCAGCAGCTTGACGGCCACGCGCCGCGCGAGCGACTCGTCATAACCCACGAACACGGCGCCGGCCGCGCCCTCGCCGAGCTTCGCGCCGATCCGAACCGACTCGACGCGCAGTGGAATCTCCACCGGCCGAGGTGACTCGCCGGCCGCGAGCGTCAACATGACGGTCTGCGTTTCCAGCAATGGCATGCCCTGCCCGCAATCGCGCCGGCCCGCGCGGCCGCCCCTTCGGCCGCCCGGTTGAGCACCCATTGTAAGACCGCGGCGCCCGCACGGTTTTCGAAATCGGCAGGTAAGTTGGAATCAACGAGTCAGTTTGCGCGCACGGAGATTCAGGCCAAGGCGCGCTTTCCGGTCGCCGGGTAACGGGGTGGGACTCGTGTGGCGTTCCCCGATCGTCTCGCGGAACGGTCAATCGGGTGGTAACGGATCGACCAGGCGAATGCCCACGAGATACGTGCCGGTCGCAACGCGCCGCGAATGCACAACCTGCCCACAGACGCGCGTCGGAGCGCTGGGCACTACCACTTCCACCGCCGCTCCGCGCGCCAGCGGCAGTCCGACTTGCACGGCGATTCCGTCCGCGGAGGCATTCAACGTCTCGCCGGCCACGGTGATCCGCTGGCGAGCGTCGATCGGAACGATGAGCTGGCACGGCACGCGATAGGCCACGCGCCGCTTGCTGCGCCGGCCGTGCGACTCATCGGCGGCAGCGCCGGACAGCATGCGGACGAAGCGGCTGGTCTGGCCGGAAGCCGGGTGTGCCGGGGCGGCGAGCTTCATGCGCGATCCTCCGGAAACCGTAGCAGTCTCACATCCGGTTTCTATCGGTCGCCCGGGCCAGGGAGCTTTCGCTGATTGCCGCGGGCGCGCCGTGGAGCGCAGCCTGAATTCAGATCCGCTGGCCGGTGCGCTTCCGCGCAGCGGAGCGCCGCCAGCCGGGTTCATTCGCCGATCGACGGCATCAGGACGGGGCGCCGGAGTCCACCGGCTCGATGCGCGTGTGCTGGTCGACGGTCAGCGTGCTGATCTCGCCGTCGGACTTTTGCAGCCGGACGCGATACAGCCACAGCTTGTCATCGGCTCCGTGCGCAAACCACGAACCGGTCTTCTGCGGCTGAACCGAGAGAACGGTGCCGACTACGGCGTGGTCCCAGCTTCCCTCGCGGCGATCAATGGCCTGGATCACGCGGATTCGCTGGCCCGGTTTCAAGTCGGTTGGCGGCATGGCTGTCCGTCGCTCTCGTTCGCGCGGCTGGCGAACCGGACGCGTTCGCCCAACGCGGTCCGCCGCGCCCGCACGTGCTCAGATCATCACGCGACGATTATATATATACCACTCCAGCAGCACGATCGCCAACGCCGCCGCCGCAAACCAGCGCCAGACCTCGGGGGTGGCGGTTTCAATCGCCTGGCCGGTCTCGACGACCACGTCGCCGACGGCCAGGTCGTCGCGCGGGGCGATGTCGCTTTCGGCGGCGTTCTCGAGATTGACGGCGAAGGGCTGCGCGCCGGGCGCCTGCGGCTCTATGCGATACAGGCCGACCCGGTCGGTCGCGGCGAACCGTATAGCATCCTGACCGTCGCGCGGCAGCGTATCGCGGCGTCCGTCCGGTCGCGTGACGATGGCCGGCTCGCCGCCGGGCGGCAGTTCGATCCGGACCGACTCCCCCGGCTGCAACGCCGTGCGCGCCTCTCCGGCCCCGACGCCGCCCAGGTAGTTGAACGTGTTGTACATGAACACCGCGAAGCCGAGCTTGGCCCACCAACTGCTGTTTTCCACGGCGAAGCCGCACAAGAGCACCTGCCGGCCGTCCTGCTGAAGCTGCGCCATCACCGGCCCGCGCGGGCCTTCGACCAGCACTTCGGCCTCTTTGGGCACGGTCAGCGCGCCGCCGCGATACACCTCGACGTACTCCAGTTCGACGTAGCGCAGCAGGGGATGCGCGTCATCCCACCAGACCAACGTGTGCGGGCCAAGGTCTTCGCCCAGCGCAACGCCCTCCAGCGCCGGAGCGGCCGCGAAGAAAACGTAGCTGCCGCGCGGCAGCGCCGACGGCGCAAACTTGTCGAAGACCACTACGTCGTACGCGCAGCGGCCGTTCTGCTCGAATTCGCCGGCCGGCATCGCGGCGAACTGCTCCGGCGTGCGGCATTCGAAGCGCTCCAGCGGAAGCTGCTGAAGGATGCGTTCGAGGAACGGATTGCGCTCGCTGACCAGCAGGGCGCGCAGCCGCCGCGGCGCCGGAATCACCGCCGTCGCCCGGTTGTCGCAATCCAGCGCGTCGTTTGAAGCCAGGCGCACCTCGAGTACACCCGCGACCGGCAGCTCGGCGCGGAATTCGAGTGACTGCGTCGAGGGCGCCGGCTCACCCTCAGCGGCGGCGCCGTCGGCATGGCTGCGCCGCAGCGGGCCCAGCGAAACCGGCTCGACGCGCCGCAGCACGCCGTCGAGGTAGAACGACAGCTCGGTCTCCAGCGGCTCGGCTGCAAAGTTGGCCACCTGCACGAAAACGGTCAGGTTGTCGGGCGCTTCATAGTCGCGCAGGCAGCGCAGCGAGGTGATGCCGGCGTTTCGGTCGGATTGCCCGATCGGAATCAGCGTAACCTGTCCGGTCCGGACGCTGGCCTGTCCAAGATCGGTAATGGCGCCGTCCGAAAGCAGAATGATCCGCGAGGCCGACAGGTCGCTGATCGCATCAGCCGGACGGGCGTCGACGCGCGTCTGCGTCAGATGCGCTTCCGCCAGGTCGAGCGCCTCGCGGATGTTGGTCGGCGCGTCGCTGGGCTGAATGTCGTCTACCCGCGCGCTCAGCTCACCCAGGTTGGTCGTGAACGGTGAGATGATCGTCGCGCGATCCGCGAACGCGATCAGCATGACCCGCGTGGGCGACTGCCCGCCGCCGAACCACTGCCACCACGTAGCGCCGCTGCTGTTGAGCGTGCGGATCAGCCGGCGGGCCTGCTCCTTGGCCAGCTCGAGCCGCGACTGCTGGCCCTCGACGGCGTTCATCGAGGCCGAGCGGTCGACCAGAATGACAACACACTCCTCGTCGCGCAGCTCGCTGAAGATGATCGGCCGGGCCAGCGCCAGGATGGTCAATAGCAACGCGGCCAGTTGCAGGAACAGCAGCAGGTTCTTGCGCAGCCGCTGAAACGGGGCGTTGACCTGCAAGTCCTGCACGGCGCGGCGCCACAACAGCGTGGACGGCACGCGCTGCTCGCGCCGCCGGAGCTTGAGGAAATACAGAATGAGCAGCGCCGGAACAGCCAGTGCGGCGAGCCAGAACGCCAGCGGGGCCAGAAAGCTCATTTCAACTCACCGCACCGTTTCGCACCGGTCGGCCCGCGCGTCCGGCCGCTTCAGCGCAGCAGCCCGCGCTGCCGCAGATACGAAAGCACCAGCGTATCGAACGGCACGCGCGTGCTGGCGAACAGATACAGAATGCCCCGCTGCGTGCAGTAGTCCTTCAGTTCGCTGCAATAGGCCGTCAGCATCTGCTTGTATTTCTTCATCAGCGGGGCGCTGATGGTGACCTCGGCCACGTCGTCGTCCTCGACGTCCAGCAGCTTGAGGTCGCCGGCCAGCGCCGGCTCGATCTCGTCCGGCGCGAGAATCTGAATCGCGTACAGGTCGACGTTGCGGCTCAGCAGGTAGCGAAACCCCTCGGCGTAGCCGCCCTTGTCCAGAAAATCGCTGATGACAATGACCACGCCCTTGCCGCGATGCGTCAGGGCGAAGCGCTTGGCGGCGGCGGCAAAATACGACGGGCCGCCCAGCGGCACGTCCTCCAGAAAATGGATCACCTGCGCCGCCATCCGCCGGCCGCGCACCGCCCGCATGTCGCGCGAGATGACGTTGGAAAAAGCGTAGAGGCTCACGCGGTCGTAATTCACCAGCCCGATGTACGCCAACGCCGCCGCGGTCCGCTTGGCATACAGCCCCTTGTGCGGCGTGCCCCAGTCCATGCTGGCCGAGACGTCGAACAGCACGCTGACGTTGAGGTCTTCTTCTTCCATGAACAGCTTCAGCAGCAGCCGTTCGAGCCGCGCATAGATGTTCCAGTCCAGAAAACGCAGGTCGTCGCCGACGACGTAATTACGATAGTCCGCGAACTCGACGCTCTCGCCGCGACGCTTGCTGCGGCGCTCACCCTTGATCCGCCCGGCGAAGATCTTGCGCGAGACCAGCTCCAGCCGGTCGAGCCGACTCATGAAATCGGCTGACAGCAGCTCGCGGTCGTCGCTGGCGGAAGCAACGGCGGATGAACTGGTCACAGGCAAGCGCACCCCGCTGGCATCCGGGGGGCAGTATAACCCGGCCGGCGGGAGAAACTCCCCGCATCCGCAGGCAGATCCCGGTCTGCGGGTCGTCTGAGTACAAGAACGGCTACGGCGGAGCCGCGCCCTGCATCTCACGCAGCCGGTGAGAGAACTCCTCGACCTCGGCGCGCGCTGGGGCCGACAAACCGGCCCCGAAGTGCGACCGGAACGAGTCCAGCACCGCCGCAATGGCGGCTGGCGATTCGCGCGCCAGCCGGGCCTCGAGTTCCGGACGCAGCACCCTCCAGAGGGTGGCGCCGTCCGGCAGCGCCCCGCGCTGCGAGAGCGCGGTAATCAACGAATCGTCAATCGTCGCCGAAAGCACGGATACGCGTGCCGCGCCGAGGCCGGCCGTGTTGCGAATATCGACGGGCAGGCTGGCGGCGTCGTCAAAGGCGGCGAGGTACGTCCGCACAGCTTCATCGCTGCGTCCCGCGCGGTCATACGCAGCGCCGAGCCGCATTCGGACCGCGAAGAGGTTGGGTTCGGCGCCGCCCTCGGCGGCTTGCGTTTCGGCGCGCGCCAGCAACTGCACGCACATGGCATCGCGAACCGACAGATCCGCTGGAATACGCGCCAGCCAGCGATCGATCGCCTCCGGCGCCTGGCTTGCGATCTGGGTGGACGCGGCCTTCCAGGCCTCGGCGCGCCCCTCGTCGTCGCTTTCGCTCGCCGGAAAGGCGCGCTCCCACAGCGCCGCCAGGCGACGCTCGTTCATCGGCAGTCGACCGAGCGTCTCGATCGCCACGCGACGGACCTGAACATCCGCGTCGGACGCCAGCGGCGTGAGCGCGTCGGCAATGCGCTCGGTGCGTTGCCGCACTTCGTCTCCGGCGCCCCCGTTGCCGTTGTGGGCGACCGGCGCGCTGGCCGCCGGGCGCGTCGTAAGAGACGACTCCGCCTCCGCCAGGGCGCCTGCGCAGCGGACGGCCGCGATACGCACGATCCCGGGCTCGCCGGTGTCGCAAGCCGCCAGCGCGGGCTCGACAAAGCGCGCGTCGCCCACACGGCTCATGGCCCACAGCGTCTGCTCGCGCAGGCGCGGTTGATCGGATCGGGAGCGCTCGAACACATTCAGCAGTGCGGCGGCGACGCGCTCCCGGCGCAGCGCGTCCAGCACGCCGCGCTCCGCCAGCCGGCCCAGCGAAGCGATCGAATCCCGAATGGTCTCCGCGAGCGGGTCGGCCGTTTCAGCCAGCAGGCGATCAACCGAGGCATTGCCCCCGACGTAGCCCAGCGCGTTGATCAGCGCCCGACGAACCGGCACGGCCCGCTCGCTTTCGAGCATGACGAGAAAGACGCTCTCATCCTGCGGGTCGCGCAACGTCGCCACCACCGAGGCCGCCGACGCGCGCACGCGCGGTTCGGAGTCCGAAAGCAGCACGCGCAGCCGCGCGATCGCCTCGGCCGGCAAAGCGCGCTGCGCGCTCAGCCAGTTCTGCGTCTCTTCCAGGCCCAGCAGCCGCACGGCCGGCAGCGCGTCGGTCAAAAAGGCTGTCAGCATCTGGACGCGGTCGGGCTCAGCGGCGCGCAGCAACGCCTCGCGCTCCATCGCCACCAGCCGTGCTTCCACATCCGCGACGTTTGATTGCATCAGCCGATTCTGCCGTACCAACCGATCGATCTGCAGGCGCAGCCAGTCTTCGCGCGGCAGGGCCCGGACTTCTTCCCACCACGTCCGCGCCGCCGCCGCGTCAGCGCGGAAATCCTGCGCGGTGGCGTGGCCCAGCGCGTCCAGCGCCGCGGCCGCCAGAGGGGATTCCGGCGTCTGGATGACCCGCATCAGGGCGGCGGCCGCTTCGAATTGAGTGGTCAGCCCAAGTGTCTCGACCACCGAACGCCGCTGGGCCAATGGCCGGGTAGTGTCATTCAACAGCGCTTCGAGCCGCGCGACGACCGATGGATCGCGCGCCACGGCGACCGCCCGGCGGGCGGCGGCGCGCACCTCCGGGTCATCGTCGATCAGCATCTCCAGCAGCGGATCAAAGAACGCCGGCTGCCCGAGGTGTGGATACTCGGCCAGGGCCGAGGCGACGGCGATCCGGGCGGGGTCATTATCACTTCGCAAAACGACGACCAGCCGAGCCTCAACCGCCGGGCCGACGCGCAGCAGCTCTGCCGCGCCGATTTTGCGCGCCGCGGGCGGATTGGACTCCTCCAGCAGCGCGATGAGATCCGAGATACGCTTCTGGTCCTCGGCGACCGGCTGATCGACGTTTGGAAGGGAACCGGCCGAAGCCGGTGGCTCGCCCTGCGGAGCCGACCAGCCGACGCGGGCGGCCACCAGCATCGCGAACAGCAGCGTCGACGCTGTGCGCGACCCGGATAACGCCAGCCGGCGACTCATGGAAACCTCACCGCGGTATCGAATCCCCGTAACGGTCGCGTCACCGTTTGACGTTGGGTGCGCGTCCGGCAAATTATACCGACGGAGCCATTATGGGCCGCACCGCGGCGAGAAATACCCGCAGCTTCGAACCTGAACCGTGCTGGCACGTACGCCGATAACAGGGCGTGAGCGCACGGTGCTTGCTGCGCGCCCCGAGCCGACCTATGCTGACGATAGGCAGCTCGCTGGGTTGCTTGCCGGAGGGCCATTCGTCATGCGAATGAACGCAAGATCCGCCGCCCTGCTGCTGGCTGTGCTGGCCTGTGCGGGCCGCGCCAGTGCCAGCATCTGGGTAGCCCGGTTTTTCGGCCGGGGGGTCCTCGCCAC
>CAYOHG010000062.1:0-10307 GCA_964403685.1 uncultured Planctomycetales bacterium | reverse complement strand
CGCGTCGCCGGCCCGCGCGCGGTCCAAAGCGTCCATCCGCTGGGTGGATTGCCACGCCCCGGCGACGTCGCCGACAGCCAGCGCCGCCGCAATCTGTCGCTCGCAGGCGAAGTGCCGGGCACGTTGAATCGACTCGTCGGCGGAAGCCTGCTGAAACTCAAGCATGCCATTGGAGCCGTTCAGCAGGACCGCGTCATCGAGCCAGGCGGCCAATGCCGGGACCGAATCACTGCCGAGCATCCACTGCGTGATCGACTCGCGCGCCGCAAGGTCGAAGACGCGCACGCTTCCATCGGCCAGGCGCACCAACAGCAGGTCTCCGCCGGGGTTGAAGGCCAGGGCGCCGATCTCACGTCCGGCCACGAGCTGGCCGCGGCTCTCGCCCCGCGCCAGATCGAGCAGCCGGATGACGCCATCGTCACAGGCGACCGCCGCCAGGCCGGCGGTGCCATGAAAGGCCACCAGGCGCGGAGCGGCGTCCAGCTCGGCCCAGGGCAGCGCCGTGCGCGAGGTTGCGGCCTCCCCCGGCGGAGCGTCCGCCGCCGCGGCCGACAACCGCAGCAACTGGCCGTTGGAGCGCATGATCAGCAGGTCGTCGCTGCCTGGGAAAAAGGCAATCTCGCGGATCGCGCTGCCGACGAACTCGTTCAGTCCCGCGAAGCGGCTGATCTGGCGCTGAAGCGGCCCGGGCGCGTTCAACAGCCGGGCGGCTGAAAGCACGAACACGTACTGCGCGTCACCCGCCTCACTCTGGGCTTGAAAGGCCAGCCAGCGTCCGCCGTCGCTGATCACGACGTCGCGCAGGACCGGGGCGCGCTCGTGCCACCAGCGCGCCGGCGGCCCGCTGGGGCCGTCGGTGCGCCAGGCCCAGACCTGTCGGCGGTGCCGCAATACGGCCAAAGCGCCGTCGCGCGTCAGTGACAAGGAGTAATCTTCTGCGTTGGCGCCGCCAAATGGGCGCGACAACCCGGCCAGCCGCAGCGGTTCGGGCGTCGTGGCGCGCTTCGGGCGATAGGCCGCCGGCGTGCCGTCGGGCAGAACCGCCAGCAGAGACGAACCGTCGGCGGAGGCCGTCCAGGTCAGCGCCGGACTGGGAGCGAGTGTTCGCTGCCAGACGTCGCGTCGGGACGGTTCCCAGCGGGTGAGTACCCCACGTTCATCCACGGTAAGAACCTGATCCCCACCGGGCGACAACCTTGCGGCCAACAGCCCCGATCGGGCGATCCGCCATGCAATCGCCGCAGCGTCGTGCCGATAAATCGAAAGGCGGCCGTCGCTGCCGGACAGCAGGATGCGGCCGTCGTCGGCTACATCGATCCGCTCCCATTCCTCGTCAAGCGGCGTCAGAACCCGCGGACGCGACTTCGGATCGGTGTCCGGCCGCGAGACGACCGCTGTCGGCGTGAGCCAAAGCAGCGCCTCGTCGGCCGCAAACGCCAACGCTCGACAGGGCGCATCGGCGCGGGCGGCGGCCAGGACTGTAATCGCCCGGTCGGCCGGCGCCGCGAGGTCGACGACGCAGATGCCGCGCGGTGTCGGCACCGCCAGACGCGCGGAGCGCGGCGCGACTGCGGCCGGTCCGGTCGCGGAGGCGGGCAGCGCCAGGCTGCGAAAGTCCGTGGAGCCGTCCGCGGGCGCGACGAAGATCGTGTCCTGGTCGATCAGAAAGACGAACCGTCCGTCCGACGAAAGCCCGATGTCCGACGGTGAGACCCACTCGCTCGACGATGCCGTCAGCAGCGGCTCAACCGAGCCGTTGCGCCACAGCCGCGCCCAGCCGCGCCCGGCCGCGGCGACGTCGCCCTGCGGGCTGACGAACAACGCCCGGACCTCGTCGGGCACAACGACCGACGCGCGGATGCGTGCACTGGCCGCCTCGCGGATCGAGATCAGCAGGGGAGCGTCGCACACGGCGACCAGCGCGCTGTCGCGCGAAATAGCCAGCGGGCCATAGCGACGGTAGAAAAGCTGCATCGCCCCGGCGTCGCCGCTGCGCAGGTAATACTGCCGCAGGGCCCAGCGCGCTCCAGCGGTGGCCTCGCCGTCGAGATATGCCTGCCAATAGGCGTCGCGGGCTTCGTCCAACTCGTTGCGAAGCTGGGCCAGGTCGCCACGCTGGATGTTCTGGCGGATCAGCGCCAGGCGGCGCTGCTCGGCAGCAGCCAGCGCGTCGCGCGCGCTGCGTTCGGCGGCCCCGCGGGCTTCGTAGGCTTCCCGTTCGCGGGTCTGGGCCGTGCGGGCGGCGTCGGCCGCGGCCTCACGCAGGATGCGCTCGGTGCGGTACTGCCACGCGAAGTTTGCCAGAAAGGCGATCAACAGGACCAGCAGGCCCCCGGCGGCGGAGACCTGGATGCGATAGCGCCGCAGAGTCTTGCGCAGGACGTACAACCCGCTGGCGCGCTTCGCTTCGATCGGCTCGCCGCTCTGGTAACGCTGCAAGTCCGTACCGAGCTGGCGGGCCGAGGCGTAGCGGCGCTCGCGCTCCTTCTCCAGCGCCTTCAGCAGAATGGTCTCGAGTTCGTCGTCGATCTGCCGGGCAAAGCGGCTGGCGGCCCGAACGGCGCGCGGCCGGGCCGGATCTTCCTGGGCGATGCGATGCAGCACGTCGCCCAGCGGCCCCTGAACCTGGTAGGGCGGGCGCTCCAACAGCGCTTCGTACAGCATTACCCCGATCGAATACACGTCGGTGCGGACGTCGACATCTTCCAATCCGCGGGCCTGTTCCGGCGACATGTACGCGACCGTGCCGATCACCTGACCGGCCACGGAAACAGCCGGGATCGTGGTCTGGTACGCATCGGAAGCCCGGGCCGCTTTGGCCAGCCCGAAATCCAGCACGTACGGCTGGCCCTCAGGGTCAACCAGGATGTTCGACGGCTTCAAGTCGCGGTGGATCACACCGCGCTGGTGGGCGAACGTGACGGCTTCGCAGATGCGCTCGAAGAGCAGCAGGACGCCCGCCAGCGTCGGACGGGTTTCGCGCAGGTGCTGATCCAGACGCCGTCCGTGAATGAAGCTCATCGCGAAGTAGTAGCGCCCTTCGCTGATGCCGGAGTCCAGAATGGTCACGATGTTAGGGTGTCGCAGCGACGCCGCCAGCTCAATTTCGCGTTCGAACCGGCGGCGGGCGGCTTCGCTGGCGAACGGCCCCTCCAACAAGACCTTTAGCGCCACCTGGCGCTTCGTCCCGAGCTGCACGGCGCGGTAGACGACGCCCTGGCCGCCGCGATGAACTTCTTCCAGCAACTCGTAGCCGGCCACCTGGGCGGCGTGCGCGGACCGGGGGGCCGGTGTGCCGACGCCGGTGACGCGCGTGGGAGCCTCGGCGGCGGCGCTTCCGGAAGACGACGGGGTGACCACTGGCGGCGCGGCGAGGGCTCCCGGATCGCTAGGATCAACTGGCGGGCGTGCATCCATGCGGCGGGATTCCTGAAAGGGCGCGCTGCGGCGCCGGTGCGGCGTATTGTAGCTGGGGCGGCCCGAGTTGGGAGCAGGGACCCCGTGCGGCGAGGGTTGCGGTCGGAACGTCCGCCGCACGCGAAGGGGTTTTGTGGGCGGTCCGGCCGTCGAGGGAGCTGGACTTTTTCACTGGCGAAGGGCAATATACGAATCCTAGGAAATTGAGCCGCCCGCTGGAGGCGCCGACCATGAGCAAGCGCAAGCCGCAGATCAACTTCCAGGTTGAGCCGGCCATGAAACTACTGTACGAGCAGGCTCGCGGACTGGGGCATCGCGTCACGCAGTTCTGCGCCGCGGGTCTTCTGATGATGATCGATGACCCGCGGGCGCGCATCCGGGCGATCAACCGGTTGCGCGACTGGCTGGCCGATTACGAGCACGCCGGCGCGGAGACCGTGCGCGATTTTGTCCTGGGCGCGCATAGCGCGATGCAGCGCGGGCTTCGAGATAGTCGGCCAGCCCGGAAAGCTCGCCGCCCTCAAACAAAGGCAAAACGAGCTGGATCCGGGCCAAAGCGCTGAGCGCGTCCAGACGCCGAACCGCTGTGTGCCCCAGATTCATCGATCATCCTCCCAATGCAGGTAGTTATCTCGCTCCGCGCACGGCAGTCACCGTGGCAGAATGCACCACCGGACTCCGGCCCGCCTTCCCTGGCGACCCATTCCCTGGCCTGCCGGACGTCCTTACCGCTGCGGGAGGCATTCGCTTGGGCGAATCAGCTATTCTCGCTAGAGAGTACGGTAAATGTTCGGGCCGTGCAAGCCCAATTTCGCGCCCCGCAGCGGTGGGGATGTGTCGCCGGGATCCGCCCGGCCTGGCCGCTGTTTACTTCAGGCTTTTGCCGGCTCGGGCCTTCACCTGAATTCCGCGACGCGAGCTTACACCGCGCGTGACCCGTCTATCGCGGAGCAGAGCCACCAGCGACGGTGTCTTGCTCCCCGCTTGGAGCACAGCGGCCCGCAGCCGGTCCTCGAGCACGCATACCGACCCGAGAGCCGCCCGCGTGGCGCCCACCTGGGTTGGGAACGCAAGTCTGATTCCGCAACCAATCGCTCGGCGCGCCGCCAACCGCGCCCAGGGACGCACAGCGAGGCCGGAGGTAAACCTCAGTCCTGTGCAGGCGATTCCCCGCGCGAATCGCCCGGCTGCGCCGGGGCCTGCCCGTCGAAGCGATTACGCCGCGGGCCGCAGCGATACGTCTCCCGGCCGGCGGCATATTGATGGGCTTCTACCTTGCCGAGCGACGCGAGCATTTCATTCGGATCCCCCGCGATGCGCGTCAGAAACGGAATGCACCAGCCGCAGCCCGTGCCTGCCCCGAGACAATCCGACATCTGGGCGGGGTGCCGCGGGCGCGTGCGGCGGGCGAAGTGCACCAGTTTTCGAAGCGTGACGTGGTAGCACAGGCAGATTTCGTCGTCCGGCGACATTGATTCCTCATGATGCCGGCCTCGCTCCGACCGGCTGCGCGATTCTAGCCGAGCGGCCGGCCGGCTCGGCTACAATCGCCACGAAACGATTGGTGCGATGGCGACCCTGCTGACCTGTCTTTCGATGACGCACGCGTTCGGCGCCCGGCGTCTGTTCGAAGATCTTTCGATTTCCTTCGAGGAGGGCGAGCGCTGCGGACTGATCGGCCCCAACGGCGTCGGGAAGTCCACGTTCTTCCGCATTCTTCTTGGGGACGAAACTCCCGATCGCGGCGAACTGCGCCGCCGGCGCGGCTTGCGGGTCGCTTGTGTACCGCAGGAGGACCAGTTCGCGTCCGGTCATACGCTCATGGATGCTCTCGACGCTTCGCTGCTTCCGCTCGTTCCTGAGCCGCACGAACGACACACGCGATTAGCCGTGGCCCTGGCGCAGGCCGGGTTCGATGATCCTCAGCGGGCGGTGGAAACACTCTCGGGCGGCTGGCGCAAGCGGCTGTCGATCCTCCGGGCCACGCTGGCGGATCCGGAACTGCTGTTGCTCGACGAACCGACCAACCACCTGGATTTTGACGGGATTGACTGGCTGGAGGAAACGCTGCTGGCGGCACCGTACGCGTTTGTGGCAATCAGTCACGATCGGTACTTTCTCGAGCGTGTTACCAACCGGACCGTCGAGCTGAACCCAGCCTACCCCGATGGGCACTTCAGCGTCGCCGGGGGCTACACGCTCTTTTTGGAGAAACGCGCCGCCTATCTCGCGGGGCGGAGACAGTATGAATCCGAGTTGCGCAACCGGGTGCAGCGCGAGCTACTCTGGATGAAGGAAGGCCGCAAGGCCCAGCGCACCAAGGATAAGGCGCGGCGCGATAACGCCGGCCGATTGATCGAGCAGCTTGCGGACCTCACATCGCGCAACCGCGCCGAGGCCGCGGCCGCCGACATCGATTTCAACGCCACGGGGCGCAAGACGCGAAAGCTGCTGGATGCCCGCGCGCTGCGCGCGGAAGTGGCCGGCCGCACACTGTTCTCGGGCCTGAGCCTGACGCTTTCGCCGGGAACGCGGCTGGGGATCGTCGGTCCTAACGGGGTCGGCAAATCGACGCTGCTGCACGTGCTGCACGGACGGCGCGCCCTGGCCGCAGGTGAGATCATGCGCGCTGAAGGGCTGCGCATCGTGCTGTTCGATCAGCAGCGCGCCGCGTTGCCCGCCGATGCGACGCTGCGGCAGGCGCTCTCACCGGAAAGCGACTACGTCACGTTTCGCGACCAGCGGATTCACGTGATTGGCTGGGCGCAGCGCTTCCTCTTTCGCACCGAGCAGTTCAGCCTGCCGGTTCGCGAGCTTTCAGGCGGCGAGCAGGCGCGCCTGCTTCTGGCGCGGATGATGCTGGAGCCGGGCGACGTGTTGATGCTCGACGAACCCACCAACGACCTGGATATCCCGACGCTCGACGTGCTGGAGGAGAGCATCGAGCAGTTCGCCGGCGCCGTCGTGCTGGTTACGCATGATCGCTATCTGCTCGACCGCATCTGCAACCAGATTCTGGCGCTCAACGCCGACGGCACGTTTGATCTCTGCGCCGACTGGCAGCAGTACCTGTCGCAACGACGCCGGCGGACGGACACGGCCCGTGCCGTGGAGCGGCGCGCGGCGCGGCCGGCGGATGCGACCCTGCCTTCGGCGGGCGGCCGACCCGAGCCCCGCCGCCTGACCTATCTCGAGAAGCGTGAGCTGGAGGGGATCGAAGCGCGCATCGATGCGGCCGAGTCCGCGTTGAGCGCCGCGCGGGCATCCGCGCAGGAGCCGGCGGTAGCCAGCGATTTCGTGGAGCTGCAAAGGCGGTATGCTCTGCTGCAACAGGCCGAGGCGCTGGTCGCGGAGCTGTATGCGCGCTGGGAGGCGCTGACGGCGCGGGCCGGTGGCGATGCGTGAGCGCAGTGCGTCGGCCAGGCGGTCGCAAAAAAGGGGACGTTGTGCACATTCGCGAGTTTCAGCAGCTTATTGATCGCATGTATTCCGAGAAGGACCGCCAGCGCGGGGCGCCCAAGACGTTCCTCTGGTTTGCGGAGGAGGTCGGCGAGCTGGCCAGCGCGATCGCGACGCGCGACCCTGAGAACATGCAGGAGGAGTTTGCCGACGTGCTGGCGTGGCTGGTGACGCTGGCCAATGTGGAGGGAGTCGACCTGGAGCAGGCCATCGGCAAGTTCACCGAAGGTTGCCCCGGCTGCGGTAAGCTGCAATGCACCTGCCAGGAGAAGCTGACCTGACTCCGGCGGGCCGCGCGCCCGCGCGCCTGTGGGCTCAGTCCGGCAGGCGCACGTCGATGTTATGAGAGTTGCGAAGCAGATCCGCCCACTTGTTCATCGCTTCCTTCATCGCAAACTTCTTGTCGGCTTCCTGCTGCTCCAGCATGGCCTTGGCGACCTCGGGCAAGTTTTGCGGCTTGAGCAGCGCCACGAGCTGCCGCTCGGATTCCGCGATCAGCAGCTCCATCTCATTGCGTAGCTGAATCTGCATCGGGCTGCCGGTCTTGTCGTTCGTCTCGATCAGCTCGGCCGTGTAAGTGGCGACCGCATGCCGCAACACGCGGGCGCAGACAACAATGAAACGGTCACGCTCGGCGTCGGCGGCGTTGCGGATCAACCCTCCGGCCAGGCTGATTCCCACGGTGTCGGCGGCCTCGGCTTTGACCTCGCCCTTATCGTAGAACGTCGCCCGGGATTCGAGGATATCCAGCAGCGCTGCGATGATCGGGCGAGGATCGGCCGGCGGATCGCCGCCGCCGGGCGCGGCCAGCGCCTGATACGTCGCCCGCAGCGCCGCCGCCGAGGTTTCGGCTTTCCCCGCGGCGCGGAGCGCCTCGATCATCTCATTCATCCGCGCGTCGCCGGCCTGGGCCAGGATGCGGTGAATGCCGCGAAGCCCCAGAGCCGCCGCCGTGCGCAGCGCCGGGCGCTCGTCTTTGAGCAGCTCGATCAACAGGCGCGCCGAGCGCTCATCGTTCATCGAGTTCAGCAGGCTGAGCAACTGGGCGGCAGGCGCCAGGTCCGCCTGTCGAACGGCCGGCGTGAACAACTCGACGCACAGCCCGGCCAGGGCCTGCTTGCCGGCCGGCGAGGCCGCCATGAAACCGTCGCGGAGTTCGCCCGCGGCTTTTGAGCTTCCGTTGCCGCTGACGATCGAAGCCAGCCGCTGCTCGACGAATCCACGAACCTTGGGCAGATCCTCGTCGCCCAGGCTGCTCTTGCCCAGAATCCCGAGGATTTCGCCGTCGGCCGGTGCCTGCGCCATGGTCGGCGCCGCGCCAAGCCAGAGCGCGCAGAGTACGAACGCCTGCCCCGCCCAGGCGGTTGCCCGCCGAGCCATCCAAGCACTGCTGTTGCCGCATCGCATGTAGCCGCTCTCCTGCCGCCGGTCGAGCCGACGGTCAGAAAATGATACAGCGCGGCGGTCTCAACGGGTGAATCAGGCGGTGCTCAATACCAGTCGTAGCGGCGGCCGTGCGAGTCCGTCAGGTTGGAGTTGGCGACGATGAAGCCCGTCTGGCGATCGTAGATCCATCCGAATCCGGCGGCTTCGGGCACGTATCCGGGCGCGGCGCCGCCAGCGATAACCCAGACCGCGGCACGAGACTGCGGGCTGACACCGCAGGCGGGAAAGCCCGCCCGCAAGTACGGACCGAAGCTGTGCTCGGCGCTGGATTGCACGGCGGGGTTGCCCGCCGCGTTCGTGTACTCAAGCAGTTGACGTTGCACGAGCGTGCCAATAGCTGCGGGATCGGCGGGAGCCTTCATCGTCGGCGAATCGGCCAGGTTTCCCGGATAGACGCCGTGGTCCCGGTAGTAGAGCGCGATTGCAGTCCGCAGCGTGGTCAGGTCGGTGCGCAGTTGCGTGCTCAGCGGCGACTCGGCGGCGCGGCTGAAGACCGGGACGGTGAGCGCGGCGATCAGGCCGAGGATGACGAATGCGATGATCAGTTCGACGATGGAGACGGCTCTGGTTCGCATGGTTGGCTCCCACGGATCGCGCGTTCGGCCGGTTGCACGGAGGCGGGTTGCGACTCGCCGATAGCCGCTTCGTTGCCGGGCTCCTGGCGCAGCGCGACATGCCCGAAGCGTTGCGCGAAGTCCGCCGGCTCGCAGCGCGCGTAGTCAGAGAACGCCCGGATAAACACGGTCGTCAAATGCGGGTCGGTGGCGCGAGCGGATTCACGACGCAGCGCCTGAAACGCATCGTCGAGCAGCATTCGACCGCGGTAGGGCCGTGCGGAAGTCAGCGCGTCAAAGATGTCCACGATGTGCAGGATCCGCGCCAGCAGCGGAATCTGCTCGCCGGCCAGACCCACCGGGTAACCGCTGCCGTCGTGGTTTTCGTGGTGGTAGAGCACGGCCTCGAGCGTGGGTTGCAGGCTGGGGACGGTTCGGAGGATTTCATAGCTGAGCCGGGGATGCTGCTTAATCCGCTCGAACTCGTCGGTCGTCAGCGGACCCGGCTTGTTCAGGATCGTCTCGGGCACGCCGAGCTTGCCAACGTCGTGCAGCACGCCGGACCATTCGAGCGTCTGGAGATCGCTGTCCGGAAGCCGCAGCGCTTCGCCGGTCAGCCGCGCCAGCCAACCGACGCGCTCGGAGTGTCCGCAGGTGTAGCTGTCGCGCGCGTCCATCACGCTTGTGAGCGCCCGTACGGTTGCAAACGACGCCTGCTCCAGATCGTGGACCAGCAGCGCGTTCCCGAGGATTTGTCCGCCGTAGACCAGGATCGTCTCGGAGGCCAGCAGATCGCCGGGATCGAACGCGATTCGCCCGGGCGCCCGGACGGCGATGATCACGTCGACGGAACGCTCGCGCGGGGCCAGCGCTCCCAGCAGGGCTTGCCAGGGCGCCGGCCCGCTTTCCGGGATGCGCGCGGCTTGTCGCGATCGTCGTGCGACGCGCACCTGCGTGATGTCATCACCCAGTCGGGCGCCGATTTCGGCACAACTGGGAAGGTCGGGGCGGTCGGCGGGGCCGTAGACGCACTCGACGGCGTCATCGGCGCGGGCGACGAAGGCCGCATCGGCGCCGAGCATGCAGGCATAGCGCTGAAGCAGCGATTCGCGAATCAGGTCCGGACTGCGGAGACTGGCGACGCTTTCGGTAATCTCGAAGATCGCGTTGAGATGCGCATAGCAGCGGGTCAGCTCGCGGTGCAGCTCGTCGTTCAGCGTAGCCACGGCTTGCAAACGGTTTGACAGGGCATGAAGGACGTCGGCCTGCCCACCGGCGGCCCCGGCCCGCGAAACCAGGCCGCTGACCGGCAGTTTTGGACCCTCGCCGTTCGCCCGCGGCCCCCCAAGGGCTACCAGGGTCCGATCAGCGGTGTCTCGTGGATTCGGCACGCGCCCGGCCCTCGCTATTGCGCGGCGCCTTCGCCCGTTT
>CAYOHG010000061.1:6315-10332 GCA_964403685.1 uncultured Planctomycetales bacterium | reverse complement strand
GCCCTTTGCGGATGCGCGCGACCGGCACGCAGCGGAAGCGGTCCGCCTGCGGCTCATGCACAATCCCGCAGTCCATTTCCTGGTCTTCGACTTCCACCCAGCGCCCCGCGTGCCGGATGAACGTCTGCTGGTTCGTGCTCGAATAAAAGTCGACCGGAAACGCCCCATCCAGGTCCGCCGGCACGATTTCGGCGTCGTCGGACTCGTGCCAGAGAGCGCCGTGCTGCGAGAGGATCGCCAGTAACTCGCGCATGTCGTCGAGCGACGAGGTGCTAACCTCAACCCGCGCGTGACTGCGCTCCTGGCGCGTCTGCCCGATGTGCACTTCCAGAATGCGAAACTCGCCGCCGAACGACAGGATGTCGTCCAGCACCGTCGCGAGGGTCTTGGAGTCGATCAGATGACCTTCCAGGGTCACGACTTCAGACACCATGGCACGAGTCCTGCATCAGGGGAATGCAAAGCACGATTCGGGCGCTCGAAGCGAGAATGTTACTTTCCCGGACCTGAGCGGGCAAAGCGACGCCGGGCAGCCCGACGCCGCGGTCGCGGGAGAAGCGTCCCTGCGGGAAAACCCCCGATCGGCGCGCGAATTTCCGCAGGCCCCGGCCGACTCCGGCCAAGCCGGCAGGACTGGCCGCGATCGTGCCACTCCCAGGTCCAACCGGAAGCTGAGTGCGATCGGCCGGCGGCGAAAGCGATCCACCCACATTCCGACGACGACGCGGCCTTTGGAACGCCGGTTGCTTCCCCGCCTCGGGAGCGGAACAACGTCGCCAGGATCCCCGGCGCGCCCGCGACCACGAGTCGCAACGCGCCTCTCGCCTCGCTCAGGAGGCCGGGCATGATTGAAATCACGATTCACGGCCGCGGCGGGCAAGGCGGTGTCACGCTGGCCAAGCTGGTCGCGACCGCCTATTTCCTGCGAGGCGAGTACGCCCAGGCCTTCGGTGTCTACGCCGCCGAGCGCTCCGGCGCACCCCTCCAGGCGTACATCCGCATTGACCGTGAGCCGATCGTCAACCACAACCAGGTGCGCCAGCCGGACCACGTTGTCGTGCTGGATCGCACGTTGATCAGTCCGAAAGTTTCGGTCGGCCTGAAACCAGAGGGCTGGTTGATCCTCAATTCACCGGCCCCGCCGGAGAGTTTCGCCGAGATGTTTCCAGGCCGACGGGTAGCCACGCTGGACGCGACGGCGATCGCCGTGCGTCACGGGCTTGGAACGCGCGCCGTTCCGATCGTCAACACCACCATGCTCGGTGCGGTGCTGCGCGTGATGGGGCTCGAATGGTCCGACGTCGAGAAGTCGCTCGGGCACGTGAAGTTCGGCGGACCCAATGTGGCCGCGGCGCAGGCGGCGTTCGAGGGCGCCCTCACCGCCAGGGTCGCGGGCACGATTCAGCCACCGACGCCGGCCACGGTCAACGGGCATGTCGCCGGGCTGTTCGACCAGGAGGTGGGCGAGCGACCGAAAATCCGCACAGGCAGTTGGGCCACCAGCATTCCCGAGCGGCGCACGCTGACCCCGCCTTGCAACGACGGTTGTCCGGCCGGCAACGACGTGCGCGGCTTCGTCCAGGCCGTTGCGCAACAGGACTACACCGCGGCGCTCGAGACGATCCTGCGCACGTCGCCGCTGCCGGGCGTGTGCGGGCGCGTCTGTCCGGCGCCGTGCATGCAGGCGTGCAATCGCAACACGCACGACGAGCCGGTCAACGTCCGGGAGCTGGAGCGCTACGTCGCGGAGCACGGCGTTTGGCCACATGCGACCCAACCGACGCGGCCCGAGCGCGTCGCGGTTGTCGGCTCCGGCCCGGCCGGCCTGAGCGCAACCTATCACCTGGCCCGGCTCGGCTACCCCGTGACGCTGTTCGAGCGTGATCACGAGCTTGGCGGACTGCTGCGCAGCGGCATCCCGCGCTATCGTCTTCCGCGCGAGACGCTGGATCACGAGATCAGTTTCATTCTGCAACACGGGGTAAAGGCCCTCACGGATCACGCCGTCGGCCGCGGCGACTGGCTCAAGCTGACGCACGAGTATGCCGCGCTGTTCATCGCGACCGGATTACAGCACTACCAGAGCCTCGATCTGGGCCCGGAATCGCGGGGCCTCGTAGAGGAGGGCATCGAGTTCCTGGCGCGAATCGCGCGGGCGCACGAATCGCTTCGCGGAAAGCACGTCCTTGTCATCGGCGGCGGCAACACCGCCATCGACGCCGCTCGCACCGCCCGACGGCTCGGCGCCGAGCACGTCCAGATCATCTATCGCCGCACGCGGGCGGAGATGCCGGCGATTGCCGAGGAGATCGACGAAGCCCTCGAGGAGGGAATCGAGCTGCACGAGCTGGTGGCGCCGCTGCGGATTCATCGCGATGACGTCGGCCCGTTGCTGACCTGCGGCCGCATGACGCTCGGCGAGCCGGACGCTTCCGGCCGGCGACGGCCGATCCCGCTGACCAGCGAAGACGCGCAGGTCGACTTTCGCGCCGAGAAGATCATCCTGGCGCTGGGCCAGTCGCAGGACCTCACGATCCTGCCGGAGGGCGCGTCGATCCGCGACGGCGATAGCCTGCTGGGCATGACCGGCGCACCGGTGTTCTTCGGCGGAGACCTCAGCACCAATGAGGGCACGGTCGCGGCGGCGATCGGGAGCGGCCGCCGCGCCGCCTGGCACATTCACCGCACGTTGACGGGCGAGGACCTGTTTCCGCCGGCGCCGGCGCCTGTGGCCGGTGTCCAGGAGATTCACCTGCACGCGTTCGCCCATCGGCCGGCGGAGCACGGCGAGCAGCTCGACCCGGTGGCGCGGCGCTTCAGCTTCGCCGAGGTGCGCGAAGGGTTGCTGGACGAACCGGGCATGGAGCGGGCGCTGAGCGAGGCGCAGCGCTGCTTCAGTTGCGGCGTCTGCAATCACTGCGACACCTGTGTGAATTACTGCCCGGAGGCGGCCTTGCGGCGCGAAGGCGACGTGCTGCACTTCGATTACGACTACTGCAAGGGCTGCGGCGTCTGCGCGTCGCAATGCCCGCGCGGCGTCATCTACATGACCGAGCTGTGAAAGGAGGCGCGTCGTGGCGCGAACGCTGGTCACCGGGAACTACGTCGCCGGATACGCCCTGGCGCGGGCCGGCGAGGCCAACCGCCAGGCGCGCGGCTGCCTGGCCGGGGCTTACCCGATCACCCCGCAGACCGAGATCATCGAGACGCTGCGCGCGTTTCCGTTCACAAAGGGCCGGGTGATTCCGGTGGAGAGCGAGCACAGCGCGATGGGCGCGTGCATCGGCGCGGCGCTGTGCGGAGCGCGCACCTTCACCGCCAGCTCATCCAACGGGCTGGCGTACATGGTGGAAAACGTGTACGCGGCCGGCTTCTATCGCCTGCCGGTGGTGATGATCGCGGTCAACCGCACGCTGGGGCCGCCCTGGAACATCTGGGTCGACCAGGGCGACAGCCTGATGCTGCGCGACACCGGCTGGATTCAGTTCTACGTCGATTCGCACCAGGACCTGGCCGACACCATCCTGCTGGCGTTTCGCATCGCGGAAGACGCCCGCATCCTGCTGCCGGTGCTGGTCTGCATGGACGGGTTCGTGCTCTCGCACACCCAGATGGTCGTGGATCTCTTCGAGCAGGAGCAGGTCGACCGCTTCCTGCCGCACTGCAACATCCCCCATCGGCTGAAAGTCGAGCATCCGTCCGCGATCGGCGGGCTGACCTGGCCGCGCGAGTCCGAGTTCGAGCGGCGGCAGATGCAGGCGGCGATGGAGCGCGTGCCGGCGGTGCTGGAGGAAGCGCTGGACGAATTCGAAGCCATCTTCAAACGCCGGCCGGTCGGCGCGCTCTCGATCGAGAACGTCGAGGACGCCGAAACCGTGCTGATCGCCAGCAGCACGATGGCCACCACGGCGCGGCAGGCGGTCCGCAAGCGGCGCGCCGCCGGCGACTCGGTGGGACTGATCCGCTGCAAGATGTTCCGTCCGTTCCCGCGCGATTCGCTGATCAGCGCGCTGCAAT
>CAYOHG010000061.1:239-6305 GCA_964403685.1 uncultured Planctomycetales bacterium | reverse complement strand
TATCGGCGTGCTCGACCGCAACATCTCGCCCGGCTCGGGGGGAGTCTTCGGACAGGAAATCGCCGCGGCGCTGAACGGCCGGCTCGATGCGATCGTGCAGGACTACCTGATCGGATTGTGCGGCGGGGATGTCACACCCGCCGACATCGAGCGCGTCATCGACGACCTCGAAGGGCGCGTCACGGCCGGCGAACCGTGCTGGCAGGAGATCGGAACATGACACACGTGCTGGATTGCGGCGAATGCCGCGACACGCTGCTGCGGCCCGGAAACACCAACTGCGCCGGTTGCGGCATGTCGGTCGGTCTCCAGCTTCTGCACCAGGGCCTGGCCGGAGAGGTTCCGCTGTTCTCGATCCCGGCCTGCTGCGGCGTGGTTGCGGCCGGTGCGTTTCCGACCAGCGCGTATGGTGCGCCGGTCGCCTCGTCGACGTTCGCAGGCGCGGCGGCGTTTGCCAGCGGCATGGCGTCCGTCGTGGGCATGAACAACGAAACAACGCCGGTGATCTGCTGGACGGGCGACGGCGGGACATATGACATTGGCATCGCCGCGGTCTCTGCGGCCGCCGAGCGCAACGAGGACGTGCTGTACATCTGCTACGACAACGAGATTTACGGCAACACCGGCGGGCAGCGCAGCAGCGCGACGCCAGCGGGTGTCGCCACCAGCACGACCCCGGGCGGGAAGTCCGAGACCAAAAAGGACATGCTCGCCATCATGGCGGCACACCGCATTCCCTACGCCGCTACCCTGTCCATCGCCCACCGCGACGACTTCCTCCGCAAGGTGCGCTACGCGCGCCAGGTGCGCGGCTTCCGCTTCCTGCTGCTGCTGTCACCCTGCCCGACCGGATGGAAGTCGGAACCCGGCGAGAGCATCGACCTGATCAGCACGGCGGTGCGCTGCGGGCTGTTTCCGCTCTACGAGGTGTTCGATGGGCAGCGCTACCGCATCAACGTGCGCCCGGACGGCAGCGACGTCGCGAATTACATTGCCCATCAGCGCCGTTACGCGGGCGTAAAGTCCGACGTGGAGCCGCTGCGGCAGTTCGTCCGCAACCAATGGCACATGCTGAACGGCCTGGAGCAGGCCTTCCCGGCGTCCGCCGAGGAGGGCAGCCCGGCCTCGCAGATGCGCCACGTGCCAGAGCTGATTTCCACCGCGACGTAGTGACGACGCATTGCCGGAGCCGACAACGCACTGGTGATTCGACCCGCGCGGGGTGACGGGTTACAGCCCCGCCGCGCGATGCGGCCGACACGCGGCGTCGCGTTCAACATCGCCGCGCGTCGGTCCGGCACCCATCTCCGCGGCCGCCGCGGCAGGCTCCCCCCGAACCGCGTCGCTGCCGCCAGTCCTTGCCTGCTTCAGGTATGTCGCGTTCGCCGCCACGGATTGCAGCGACTTGGAAAAGTACTTCAGGCGGTCGCTGTAGCGCGGTTACCGAGCAGCGGACACAGCCCCTACGGGCGGTTCGTGTCAGCCGATCGCTCCGCGTTGGCCCCTTTCGCAAACGTCAGAACGTCGCCACTCACGTCGACGAGAATCTCGTCTCCCGGGGTGAATTCGCCCGACAGAATCCGCCGGGCCAGCGGGTTTTCGATGGCCTGCTGGATGAGTCGCTTGAGCGGCCGGGCGCCGTAGACCGGGTCATAGCCGTCGCGGGCCAGGTGGTCCCTGGCTGCGTCGGTGAGCGTGAGCGTAATACCCCCGCCCAGCGCCAGCGCCGAGCCGACGCCCGCTCGGGGCGCCCCGACCCCGTCGGCGCCCAGCCCGGCCAGACGTCGTTGCAGGATCGCCACCTGGCGATCGACGATCCCGCGCAGATGTTCGCGGTCGAGCCGATGGAAGATCACCACTTCGTCCACGCGGTTGATGAACTCGGGCCGGAAGTGCCGCTTGAGATCGTCGCGCACGCGCATGGCGATCTCGACGTCGCTGGCGCCGACCTCGCTCATCTCCTGGATGTGCTGGCTGCCGATGTTGCTGGTCATGACGATGATCGTGTTGCGGAAATCGACCGTGCGGCCGTGGCCGTCGGTCAGCCGCCCGTCATCCAGCACCTGCAAGAGCACGTTGAACACGTCGCGGTGGGCCTTCTCGACCTCGTCCAGCAGCACCACGCTGTACGGCCGGCGATGCACCGCCTCGGTCAGCATGCCGCCCTCTTCGTAACCGACGTAGCCCGGCGGCGCGCCGATCAGCCGCGCGACCGAGTGCGGCTCCATGAATTCGCTCATGTCGACCCGGACGTAGGCCGCCTCATCGTCGAAGAGCAGCTCGGCCAGCGCCTTGCACAGTTCCGTCTTGCCCACGCCGGTCGGTCCCAGGAACAGGAACGAGCCGATCGGGCGGCTCGGATCGCTCAACCCGGCGCGCGAGCGGCGGACGGCGTCGCACACCGCGCGAACGGCCTCGTCCTGCCCGACCACGCGCTCGTGCAGGCGCTGCTCCATGCGCAGCAGTTTCTCCTTCTCGCCTTCGAGCAGGCGTGAAACGGGCACGCCGGTCCATTTGCTGACGACCTCCGCGACTTCCTCGCCCGTCACCTCCTCGCGCAGCAGGCCGCGACCGTCGCGATGCAGCTCGCCCAGCCTCGATTCCTGCGCGCGCAGCAGCTTCTCCTGCTCGGGGATCTCGCCGCGCTCGATCCGGGCGGCGGCGCCCCAGTCATACGCGCGGCGGGCCTCGTCGAGGTCGCGGCGTTTCGCGTCCAGCTCGGTCTTGATCGTCTTGATGCGGTCGATGACCGCTTTCTCGCTCTGCCACTGCGCGCTAAGCGCGGACTCGCGCTCCTTGAGGTCGGCCAGCTCGCGCTGCACGGCTTCGAGCTGCCGGCGGCTGCCCTCGTCGCGCTCCTTGCCCAGCGCTTCGCGCTCGATTTCGAATTGCGCGATCCGCCGCCGCAGCTCATCCAGCTCCGCCGGCAGCGAATCATTCTCGATCCGCAGCCGGCTGGCGGCCTCGTCGATCAGGTCGATGGCCTTGTCCGGCAACTGCCGGTCGGTGATGTAGCGCTGACTGAGCGTGGCGGCCGCGACCAGCGCCGCGTCCTGGATGCGCACGCCGTGATGCGCATCGTAGCGCGGCTTGAGCCCGCGCAGAATCGCGATCGTGTCCTCGACGCTCGGCTCGCCGACGTAGATCGGCTGAAAGCGCCGTTCCAGCGCCTTGTCCTTTTCGACGTGCTGGCGGTATTCGTCCAGCGTCGTCGCGCCGATGCAGCGCAGCTCGCCGCGCGCCAGCGCCGGCTTGAGCAGGTTGCCCGCGTCAACCGCGCCCTCGGCCTTGCCCGCGCCGACGACCGTGTGCAGCTCGTCAATGAACAAGACTACCTGTCCGGCGGATTCGACGACCGCGTTGACAACCGCCTTGAGCCGCTCCTCAAACTCGCCGCGAAACTTCGCCCCAGCGATCAGCGCGCCCATGTCCAGTGCGACCAGCCGCTTGTCCTTGAGCGCCTGCGGCACGTCGCCGGCCAGAATGCGCTGCGCCAACCCTTCGACCACCGCGGTCTTTCCGACGCCCGCCGCTCCAATCAGCACCGGGTTGTTCTTCGTCCGCCGCGCCAGCACCTGCATGCAGCGGCGGATTTCCTCGTCGCGGCCGATGACGGGGTCGAGCTTGCCGGCGCGGGCCATCTCGACCAGGTCGCGCCCGTAACGCTTCAGCGCCTCGTAGGTGTCCTCGGCCCCAGGGGAGGTGATCGGAGTGCCGCCGCGCACCTCCTTGAGCGCCGCCAGCACGTCGTCACGCCGCACGCCATTGACTTTCAAGATCTCCGCGGCGTCCGAAGCCACGTCGCACAGGGCCAGGAGCATGTGCTCGCTGGCGATGTACTGGTCCTTCATGCGACGGGCTTCGGCGTCGGACTTTTGCAGCACTTCGACGAAGCTGCGGTGCGCGGAGAGCGTGGCGCCGGTTTGCCTGGGCAGGCGTTGCAGCTCACTGTCGGTCATCGCGCGGATCTGCGCCACACGCCCGCCGGCTTTCTCCAGCAGCGACGCGGCGCCGCCCGCGGCCTCGGGGTTGAGCAGCGCTGCCAACAGGTGCAGCGGTGTCACCTCGGGATGCCCGGCGTTCTGAGCCGAGAGCTGAGCGCGTTGAATCGCGTCCGCCGCCTTGATCGTGAATCGATCCGCCTGCATCGGTCGTCAGACCCTCAGCCGCCGCCACGCGCGGAGGATGGAGCAGGTAAACAGCCTGCTTGGGCACGTTGAAAGCCGTCCCACCCTGTGCGCGCCGGAGGCCTTGCCTGACGCGCTACGCCTGCAATCTCTGTACCGCCAGCGCTCAGCACACGCAACACGCTATCCAGTTTGATGTTATGAAACGACAAAACCTGAACAGCGTGCCAGTTTGGCACGCGTCGCCCGGACGAACGAGAGGAAAGTCCCACCAAAGCCTGCTTGCGACGATGCTCGACGCCAGAGCGACCGTCAACCGAACCGAGGGCCGTATTCCGTGAAATTCCTCGTGCAGCCTCCGGCCGTCAGGTCGCTTCGGCCGTCATCCGGGTGGCGAGCAATCGCGAGCCAGGTTGGCTCGTGTGGCGCAGAGCACATCTCGCATTGGGAGGACAGCAATGAACCCGTTCAACCTGGGGCACAAGACGGCGCGACGACGCGAGCCATCGTCGGCGACCCATCGGCTGCGTTGGCTGATTGGAGCGGCCGTCGCGGCGGCGGCCGTTCCGGCAATGGCCCAGATGACCTTCTCCATTGACTACCAGGGTCCGCCGATCAGCATTCCGGACGCGTGTGCCGGCGGGCCACCGCTGACTGAGGGCGACGTCCTGCGGACGTTCACGGGATTCCCGATGCCGGGGCTGGCACCGACCCCGTGCATCGTCGTCGGGGCCGGCCCCGGCGGTCTGGGGATCCCGTTCTGGCCCGCGACGGTCGGTCATCCGCCGGGCATGCCGGGCTTCGTCGAGGTCGATGCGCTCTCGTATGGGAACGAGCGGCCGCTGCGCCGTCCACCGGGACCGCAGCGATACACCTGGCACTTCTCGGTGGATGAGTGGTCGTCGGGTCTGGCCATCGGCCCGGCGCCGGATGTCTTCAGCGAGGGCATCTTCGGCAACATGGAGGCATCGGCGGACATCTTCACCGATACGGGCGTCGGTCCGGGTCCGATCTGCGGCATGGCCTTCATGCCGAGTGTCGACACCGTTGATGGCGACGGGATCTTCCCGTTCGGCGGACTGGGGCTTGGGCTGATCGAGCCAAACCCGCCCGGCGCAGGCGTTCCCGACATGGGGACGAATCTCGACGGGCTGGATGTCGACACCGCGACCGCGTCGCCGGCGCCATTCCCGGTGTATTTCTCGCTGGACGCGGGCTTTTTCGACCCGATCGAGGGTATCCCGAACAGCGGTTCAGCGCTGGCCAACGGGCTCGGCGTGGGCGGAGACGTTCTGGTGACGATGGGCCCCGGTGCGTTTCCGATGGTTTTCGCGCCGGCCTTCATGCTGGGGCTGGACCTGTTCGGACCGGATACCGACGACCTCGACGCGCTCGTGCTTTGGGAGAACGGAACGGGCGTCTACGAGCCTTCACCCGGGCCGTACGGCTGGGTGGGCGGCGGCGCCGACATGCTGCTGTTCTCGGTGCGGCGCGGGTCGGCAATCATCGGCATGCCGGATTCGTTCTGCGGGATGCCGATTGAACCGGGCGACATTCTGTTCCCGCCGCCGGCGGCGGGAATGCCGCCGGGGATCTGGATTCCGGCCGAGGCCCTGAGCCTCGCGACGTTTCGCGCCGGTGTCGGGTTCATCAATGACGACCTGGACGCGCTGGATGTGACCTGCAACCTGCCGGGCGACCTTAACGGCGACGGCGTCGTCGACCTGATCGACCTCTCAATGCTGCTGGCGAACTTCGGGTGTGTCGGCCCCGGCTGCGTGGGCGACATCAACTTCGATGGCGTCGTGGACCTGATTGACCTGTCGTTGCTGCTGGCCGGTTTCGGCGCCGCCTGCTGAACCCCGCAAAGCGGGTGAAGCGCTCCGACAACACAGCCGGGGGGGGGGGGGGGGGGGGGGGGGGGGGGGGGGGGGGGGGG
>CAYOHG010000061.1:0-229 GCA_964403685.1 uncultured Planctomycetales bacterium | reverse complement strand
CCGGCTGCTTGTTGAGTGCGGACCGCGCGGGCTTTCAGGCGACCCTCGGGCGGCCGCCGATCCAGCTCGGCGGTTCTGCTCGCCGCGGCTAGCGCCGTCGCAGCGCCAGCGCCGCGCCGACCGCCAGCAGTGCCAGGGTACCCGGTTCCGGAAGCGGATCGAAGAAGCGGCCTGAAACGCCCGACAGGATGGTCGTGTTGGTACCGTCCGACGGGTCGTAGCTGAAGAC
>CAYOHG010000060.1:5521-10339 GCA_964403685.1 uncultured Planctomycetales bacterium | reverse complement strand
GCGACGGCGAGCGCCTGCCGGGCCGCGGTGGCCGGCGCGGCGCGGGCGGAGGACAGAACGACGCGATTCGCGAGCTGATCCGCCAGCAACTGGGCGACCAGCTCAGCGACGAGGAGATCGACCAACTGCTGTCGGGCATGGGGAGCGGCAATCCGTGAGGACGCGCGCAGCGAGAGGCCGGTCAGCGGCACAGCGGCCACGCGCCGCGGGCAGCGCCCGGCGCGGCCTGACGCTGCTGGAGGTGCTGATCTCCATTGCGCTGATCGCGCTGATGCTGAGCGTCGCGGTCACGTTCTTCTGGCAGACGGCGGAGATTCGCCAGCAGGCGCAGGCCTCGGCCGATCGCACGCAGCTTGCCCGCCAGGCGCTCGCCCAGATGGCCGGAGAATTGCGCGGATGTCTGGGCATGGACGAAGTCGGCTTCCCGGTCGAGCAGCGACTCAAGGGCGACCGCCGCAGCCTGACGCTGCTGACCACGGAGATTCCCGCAGCGCAGCAATATCGCTTCCTGGCGCAGGACGAGACCCCGCCGCCGGCGCAGCACGATCTGACCGAGGTGAGCTATTCCCTGGCGGTGGACACCGAGAATCTCGACGATGACGGTGAGCCGACGGTTAACGGAATCGTCCGCACCGAAAAGCAGACGCTCAATCAGTACGTGATCGAAGAGGACGATCCGTTGCAGGTGCGCAGCGAGCTGTGGGCGCCCGAGTTGCGCTATCTCGAGTTCCGCTACTTCGACGGCGTGGAATGGGACGTCAAGTGGGATGTCAGCGAGGGGAACTCGCTGCCGCAACTGGTGATGGTCACGGTCGGTTTCGAGCCGATCACGATGCAGGAGTTTGACAATACGGACATCGCCGGATCGGAGTTGAGCGAGGACCCGCTCGGCCGCGACGCCGAGCCGCGCGAAGATCGCTATACGACGATTGTGAAGTTGCCGTCGGCCGACAAGCTGTTTCGGCCGCGCTTGCAGCGTGTCGGCCAGCAGGTGCGCGAGCAACTCGGACTGGAGGCCGCGGGCCCATGAGCGCGCTGCGCGCATGCTCGCAGCGGATCCGGCGGCCGCGGGCGGTGATCCTGCCGGTGGTGCTGGTCATGATCGGGCTGCTGGCCCTGACCATGACCGGCTTCATCTTCTTCGTGCGGGCCGAGACCGCGGGGATTCAGGCGCACGCCGACGGCGAACAGGCCCGCCTGGCGTGCGAATCCGGTTTCGAGCAGGTGGTCGCGGTATTGCGGGCCAACCCGCATAGCGCCACGGCCTGGTTCGATCAGCAGGCCCTTTTCCGCCATGCGCTGGTCTGGGCCGAGAAGTACGACCGCGCCTCCGACCCGGTGCGGCAGTCCGGCGCCCGCGAGGACGTCTTCGGCGACACAACGATCAACGGTCCGGCCTGGCGCTTCAGCGTCGTGGCAATGAACCTGGACGGCCCGCGGAACACGGTGCGTTTCGGCATCACGCCGGAGTCCGGCAAGCTGAACCTCAACCTCGCGACCGAGGAGCAGTTGACGCGGTTGCTTGCGCCGCTTTTGACCGGCTTGCGCGTGGAAAACCCCAGCGACCTGCTGGATGCGCTGCTCGACTGGCGCGACGACGACGACGAGCTGCGCGGCAACAACAGCGCGGAGAATGAATACTACAACGCGCTCGAGCCGCCCTACGTGTGCAAGAACGGCAGTTTCGACACGATCGAGGAGCTGTTGCTGGTGCGCGGGTTCAATGCGGCGCTGCTGTACGGCGAGGATGTGAACCGCAACGGCATCCTCGATCTGAACGAGGACGACGCCGAGGCGTCCGAGCCATTCTACGACAACGGTGACGGCGTGCTGAACCTGGGCATCGCGCCGTTTCTGACGGTTGCGGCCCGCGAGGTGGACACGGCGCTCGACAACAAGGCGCGCATCAGCCTGCGTTCCGACGCGACGGTGATCTCGTTTCAGATCGCGCAGGTGTTCGCGGAAAACGCCGACGAGCCCGTGTCCGAGGAAGAGGCCGAGACGCCCCTGAGCGAGGCGACCATCGCGTTCATCCTGCAACTGAAGAACGACGACTTCGATTTCTCGAAGCTGCGCAGCCCGGCCGACCTGTATGCCGGCGGCGCGGACGAGGCCGAAGAGTCGGACCGCGGGGACAGTGGCCTGGACGGTGGCGAGGACGGCGCGGACGGCGAAGGCGGCGAGGACGGCGTACCGTCCGGGGCGCTCGATCCGGCCCTGGCGTCCAGCCCGGTGACCCTCGACGAGCTGCCGACCCTGATGAACCGCTTCACGGTCCGCGCGGCACAGTCCGCGCAAGCGCCGTTCGGCGGCCTGATCAACATCAACACCGCGCCGCAGCGGGTGCTGGAGCTGATTCCGGGGATGACCGCCGAGGCGGCCGCGGCGATGGTCGCCGCGCGGCGCGAGCTCGACGCCAAGACCCTGCGAACGACGGCCTGGCCGCTGACGACTGGAACGATCAGCGCGCCCGTCTTCCGCGCGATCGCACCCGCCATTACGACCAAAGCGTATCAATATACGGTGGAGGTGGTCGGTTATGCCGATCACAGCAAGCAGATGCGCCGGATGGAATGGCTGATCGAGATGATCGGGCCGCTGGCGCAGATCCGTTATCATCGGGACCTGACCGGCCTGGGAATGGCCTGGCCGCTCGACGACGAGCGCGTGATCGTGCAGCAGCCGTAGGAGCGGCGCCCGCCGCCGCGGGCCGCGAGGACCAAGCTTGATTCGCCTGCAACGCAAGACGCTCTGCCTCGACTGGGACAAGCGCTCCCTGCGCCTGGTGCTGGCGCGCATCGGCAGCGGGCAGATCCGGCTGGAAGACGCGCACGCCGTGCGGATCGGCGCCAACGTCGACGCCAATGATCCGCAGGCGCTCGGCGCGTTTCTGACACAAACGCTGCAACGCTACCGCGTGCCGCATAAGCGCGTCGCGGTCGACGTGCCGCGCGACCGCGCGGTGATCAACCGTCTCAAGCTGCCGCCCACGCCGGCGGCTGAGCTGGCTGCGGCGGTGCGCTTTCAGGCGATGCGCGAATTGCCGTACCCGGTCGACGAGGCTGAGCTGGATTTCGTCGTCCTCAATCGGGATGAGCAGGGCCTGGCCACGGAGGTGCTGCTGGCCGCGGTGCGGCGCGAAACGCTCGCGCAGATTCGCGAGACGTGCGCGGCGGCCGGCCTGACGCCGGTGCGCATCGGGCTGCGGCCATACGCCAACCTGGTGAGCGTGTCGCGCTTGCCTGGCATGCTCGATCAGCGCGTGCTACTGGTCGACGTTGGGCCGACGCAGACGGAGATCAATGTCTTTCGCGGCCGCGCGCTGGCGTTTTCGCGAGCCGCCAGCGTCTCCGTGCCTTTTACGTTCGGAGAAATGGTCACCGAGGACAGCCGCGTCTCTTCCAAGGCGGAGCTGGAGGAGGTGGAGCGCGCCGCGGCGATCGAGCAGGAGGTTGTCGGCGAACTGCTGGTGGAGATGACGCGCACGCTCCAGGCCTATCGCGCGACCGAAACCGACGCCAGCATCGACCAGATCATCATCGCCGGCGGCACCGGGCTGGAGCACGCGCTGCTGGAGGCGGCCGAAGCGCGCTTCAACGTGCCCGTGACGCTGTACGACCCGACCATGGCGCTGGGGACGCACGAGTCGGAGGCCGGCAAGCTGCGCGCGTTCTCCGCCGCTCTGGGCCTGGCCTGGGGGCTCAGCCGCGAGGGCCTGCTCGAGATCGACTTTCTGAATCCCAAGAAACCGCAGCCGCCGCAGGCGTCGCTGCAACGGCGGGCGCGCGTCGCGGGGATTGCGGCGGCGGCGGTGCTGGTGCTGCTGGTGGGCTACGTGATCGCCGACCGCATCCGCCTGAATCGGCAGTTGGCGGCGCTGGAACGCTCCAACGAGAGCCTGCTGACCGACGTCGGGCGGGTCGTGCAGATCGATGTCACCAGCCGCGAGGCGCTCGACTGGGAGTCCGGCGCCGCCAGCGCCGCCTGGCTTGACCCGCTGCTCGACCTGACGCAGCAGATGATCGAGCCTGGCAAGCAGATGATTGTCGCCACCGCCAGCGGCGACGTCCGTCGTGGGCTGGTGACCTTGCAACTCTTCGGCAGCGAGCAGGCCTGCGGCGACTTCGTCGACAAGATCAACGCGCTGCGCGTGGCCGACAAGCCAATCTACCGGGCCAAGCGCGGCAAGTGGCAGACCAGCACGACGATTGACCCGCGCTTCGGCGGGCGCGAGGACGTGCCGGTGGAGTTGATCGAGGTACAGGCCACGGCGGCGGGGCTGAAGGAGCGCGACAAGTCGCGACTGGCCTTGCTGAAGAAGTACGGCGCAACGGTCGGAGGCAAGCCGTGAAGCCGCGCGAACGCCTGTTTGCGATCACCATCGTGGCGCTGCTGGCGATCGCCGGTGGGCATCGGCTGGTCACGGCGCTCATTCTCCAGCCGCGGGCCGAACTGGTCCGCTCGATCAAGGCGGCAACGGAACGGCAGGCCGACCTGGAGAGCTGGATCGACCGCGAGAACGCGACCCGGCAACGCTGGAGCGCCGCGACGCGGCGAACGCTGGGCGTCGATGCGGACACGGCCCTGCGCGTGTTCCGCGACGACGTAGCCCGGCTCCTGGACGCTCAGGGCCTGCACACCGACCTGCGGATCAGCCCGCGCAAGCCGGTGCTGGAGCGTCGCGGTGTGCGGCAGGGATTCACGGAATTGACGCTGGGCGTCGAGGTTCGCGGCTCGCTGGAGCAGGCCGTCCGATTCCTGCGCGATTTCTACCAGCGGCCCTACCTGGTGCGGGTCGATTCGCTCAGTCTTAACGCC
>CAYOHG010000060.1:0-5511 GCA_964403685.1 uncultured Planctomycetales bacterium | reverse complement strand
GGATGAGCGTGGCGGCGGCGGCCCGGACCGACAACAAGAAGCCGGCCCGCAACGACGCGCGCGGCCGCAAACCGGCGGCCCGCGCGGCTGGCGATACGGGCGACAGCAGCGCGGAGCTGACCATCGGCATGTCGCTGACGACGCTGGTGCTGCCGGCGATCAAGGAGGTCGCTCACCCGACCATCGACGTGGCGCTCCTGGAGACCCCGCCCAGCGAGTCGCAGGAGTCGGCGCCGCGGCGCTCGCCGTTGCGGCGCGAGGACGTCAGCGCGTATGACGCGATCTTCGCGACCAACATGTTCAAGCTGTACGAGCCGCCTCGCACCGTTGCGACTCCGGTCGCCCGCGGCTCGTCCCCTCCCGAAAGCCAGGAGGTGGTCACGCGCCCGCCGCCGGACCCGCGCCGGGACGCCGGCCATTTCAAGGTCATCGCGACCGTTTCGCTGAACGGCGAGCCGATCGCGTACGTCGAGGACGACCGCAACCGCACCGAGCCGCCGGCGCGGCACCGGCTGAACGAAGCACTCGACGACGGCCGGCTGGTGCTGATTCATCCGCGCGGGATCGTCGTGCGGACGGCGGCGGGTGAAGACGCCGCGGCACGCCGCGCGCACAATTACTTCTACCGCCTCGGCAGGTCGTTCACGGATCGCGTGGAGCTGACCGCCGACGAGCAGCCGGAGATCTGGAACGAGCTGATGCTGGCCTACCGCCGGGCGCGGGCCGGCGGCGACGCCGGTGCGGCCGAGTGACGTGCAAGCAGTTCCAGCGCCCGGGCATCGAGGCGCGCGACGATGCCACGCGACAAACGGGCCAGCGGCTGCCAGCGCGTTTCGGCTTTCTTCGCCCGCACCGCTCCGGCCGCCTCACACGCGTACACGTGCAGTGTCCATCGCCGGTGGGTGAAGGCGTGCTCTACGCAGCCGAGGCGGCGCCACGCGGTCAACCGCAGCCCGCCGCCCAACCGCGCTCGCAGCGAACGTTGCATTTCCGCCCGCGCCGGCGGCCGCGCATTGACCTCGAATTGCGGCAGGCACCACAGCCCCGCCAGCAGTCCGCGGGCCGGCCGGCGCACCAGCAGCACCGCGCCATTGCGCAGGATCGCCAGCGCCACGGCGGTGACGTGTTGTGGGGCGCGCCGCGCGGTGCGAACGGGCAGTTCACGCTGCCGGCCCGACGCAAACGCCGTGCAGTGCGGCCGAAGCGGGCAGGCGGCACAGTCCGGTTCGCGCGGCGTGCAGACTGTTGCGCCCAGCTCCATCAGCGCCTGGTTGAAATCGCCCGGCGCGCGGCGATCGAGGAGCTGCTGGGCCTTTAGCCAGAGATCGCCGATCGTCGCGGGGTGATCGATCGGAGCCGCCAGCGCGAACAACCGCGCCAGGACGCGCTTGATGTTCCCATCCAGCGCCGCGACCGGTTCTTTGAGCGCGATGCTGGCGATCGCGGCGGCGGTGTAGCGTCCCACGCCCGGCAAGCGCTCCCATTCCATCGCGCTTGCCGGCAGGTTCCCGCCGTGTTCCAAGACGACGCGCTGCGCGGCGGCGTGCAGGTTGCGCGCCCGGCGGTAGTATCCCAGTCCCGCCCACAGTTCGAGCACGCGATCCAGTCTGGCGGCAGCCAGCGCGGCGACATCCGGCAGCGCGGCAACGAAGCGTTCGTAGTACGGAACCACCGTTTCAACACGGGTCTGCTGGAGCATGATCTCCGAGACCCAGATGCGATAGAGATCGCGGGTGCGCCGCCAGGGCAGGTCGCGCTGGTGGCGGCGGAACCAGCCCAGCAGCGCGCGGCGCGCCCCGGCCGGCGACGACGCCAGGTCGCCGGCGCACCGCCGCGACATCACCAGGCCTCGCGGTAGATCGCCAGCAGATCATCCGCGCTGACGGTTCGCGGGTTGAAGCGCGCGGTCCACTGCCCGGCGGCTTCGTGGGCCAGTGCGGGCAGTGCTTCCGGCGGGATCGACAGGTCGCGCAGGCGATGCGGCAGGCGGCCGACCTCCAGCAACTCTGCGAGCGTTGCGAGCAGCCTGGCGGGATCATCAGCCAAATCGGCGAATGGATTCGCACCGTCGGCGGTGTTGTAGCGGATGACGTGCGGCAACATCAACCCGACAGCGATGCCGTGGGTGACCTCAAAACGCGCGGTCAGTGGATTGGCACAGGCGTGTGCGGCGCCCAGCATCGAGGCTTCGATCGCGGCGCCGCCGAGATGAGCGCCCAGCAGCATCGCGGCGCGGGCGTCGTCGTCGCTCGGGTCGCGCAGGGCGCGCTCGAACGAACCCGACAGTAGCTTCCACGCCAGCCGCGAGAACGTACGCGAAGCGTCGCTGCGCAGCGTGCAGCCGGCGGTTTCGACGGCATGCGACAGGGCGTCGATGCCAGCGGCGGCGGCCACGCCCGGCGGCTGGGTGCGCGTCAGGTGCGGGTCGAGGATCGTGACGCGCGGGCGCAGCCCGCCAGCGCCGAGACGCCGGCGATCGCCGCAGGCCATTTTCTGATGAGTTTGCGCATCGCTGATCAGCGCGAAGGACTGGGCCTCGCTGCCCGTGCCGGCGGTCGTGGGAATCAGGATGGACGGCAGCAGGGGGCGCGTCGCGCGGTCGGTTCCCCAGTAATCCTGGAGCGCGCCACCATTGGTTAGCAGCAGGTTGGCGCCTTTGGCGCAGTCCATGGCGCTGCCGCCGCCGAGGGCTACGATGAAATCCGCCGCTTCGCCGGCCAGCCGGTCGATCACGGCGGCGACGGTACGCGTCGAGGGATTGGGCGCCACGTCCTCGGAGAGGCATACGCTCACACCGGCGTGCGCCAGCGCGTCCAGCGCGGTTGCCAGAAAGCCCGGCGCGCGCATGGCCGGATCGGCGACCAGCAGCGCCCGCCGCGCGCCGCAGGCTGCCGCCAGCTCCCCGACGCGTGCCAGGGCGCCAGGCGCGAACTCGACGCTTACCGCGGACGAGGCAAGTGCCTGGCGCGCTTCGTTCAGTAACTTGGCGCGGCTTGCGTCGCATGATTCGGGGAGGCGCGCTGACGTCATGCGGCCGGCTCGATCTGGAAAGCGCGCTGCCGATACAACAGCTCAAACAGATTGCCTTCGTGCGGCTGGTCCCAACTGATGCGCCAGGTTGGGATGGGGCCGATGTTCAGCCGATCGACGCTGGACGAGCCCATCAAAGCCTCGATGAAGGGGCGCTGCTGGCTGATCGCGCTGACGACCAGCGTGGGTCCGATGCGGTGCGGCATTTCATCCGCCGGGCACTCGATCACCGCGGCATAGGGAAACAGGAACTCTCGGTTGGCCAGCGGATGCTTCGCCGGTTCGCCGGCGCCGGGATCGCACCACACGACCGTCGGCAGCAGGAACGCGATGCGTCCGTCGCGCACCAGCCGCGGCCCGCCGCGGGCGAGCTCGCTCACGTCGAGTGCGCCCGGCTCGCGCAGGCCCGCGTCGATGGTCGCCGAGATTGCTTCAGCGGCTTGCGGATTCGCAAACGCGGCCAGCTCGGCGTCGTCGCGATCCACCGGCAGCGGCCGGATCCGCGCCAGCCGATGCGCCAGCGCCGCCGCGATCTTGCGCCCATGTCGCGGCGTCCAGATCGCCGAGGCGTTGATGCACGAGCGCCCGCCATTGGCGGCGATCGAGGCGACCATCAACTCGACGTGCCGCTCCCAATCGTCCGCGCAGTCGTCGCCCAGCAGTATCTTGCTGTATCCGGGGCCGTGCAGCTCGATGCGTGGATCGCCGTGCCAGGCTGCGGTCGTCGTCGCGTCTCCGAAGAGCATGCCCCGATCCACGTGGTAGAGCAGCTCGTTGGCGCCGGCGTGGTCGCTGGGGTAGAAGCCGAACGCTTCCGCCGGAAAACCGGCCGCCACCAGCGATTCGATGATCCGCAGCGGCGTCCAGGGCTCTTCGCGGCCGGGTTTGAGCACGACCGGCGCCTTCAGCGCCAATGCCGGAATCCACAGCGAGTGCACGCCCGGCGAGTTGCTCGGGAGCACCGCGCCGAAGATCCGCCCGGCGCGGAAGAAACTCAGCGTGTGGCCGCTCTGCGAGCCATAGCCGTCATCCAGGATGTCGAGGCTCAAGCCGCGCGTCAGACCGGCCAGCACGCCATCCATTTCCGAGAGCACCCGGGCGACCTTGGCGGCGTTGTTGCGGCAGTAACCGACCGGCATTCCAGTCGTGGCCGAAAGCTGCCGCACGTATTCGTCGAAGCTCTGCCCGGATTCGCCGGCCGAAAGCGCTCCAGTCATGAAGATGTCGGCCGCCCGCCGGCAAAGGCCGATCAGCTCCGCGACCGTGAACGACTCCAGCACGCGCGCATCCATGCGGTGAATGTCGCGGACGATCAGCCCGGCGTTGGCCTGACTGACCTCCGCTATCGGTTCGCCCGTGGCATGGTGCACGAGCTGAGCCGAATCGGCGCTGTAGTACACGCGCCCCTGCCGCAGGATGGGAATTCTCAGCATGCGAGCCTTTCACCGATGCAGCAGCAGACGTGGCCGAGCGGGTCCTCCGCGCGAAGCCCACACCCGGCGACGGCGCGCGGCGGCCGGCTATTCTCCCTCGTACTCGGCCCAGGTCTTGGGCGTTTCGTACACACGCACGCGCCTCAACCGAGCCGGCCCGACCGACCCGACCAGCAGGTCCCAGATTACCCTGGAGATGTTCTCGACGCTGGGATTCAACTCGCGAAACTGCTCGGTGTCCGCGTTCAGGTGAGTGTGATCCAGCAGGTCGATGACACGCTGCCGGACGGTCTGCTCGAACTGCGGCAGTGGCAGCACAGCGCCGCTGGCTGCGTCCGGCTCGCCCGCGACCGTGACCTCGACCACGTAGTTGTGCCCGTGCCCGTTGGGGTTGTTGCACTTGCCGAACATGCGGCGGTTCTCGGCGTCGCTGAACTGCGAGCAGTGCAGGCGGTGCGCCGCGGAAAACTCGAATTGCTGCGTCAGCTCGACCATGCCGGGGCATCCCTCCTCGATGGCGTAGCGCAGGTGCGGTGTGCAGGCCAGCTCCAGTCGCACGAGCCGCGTTCCGGGCGGCGCGTGCGCGGCGACCGGCGCCCAGATGGCCTGAATCAGGTTCTCGGCCGACAAGCGCCAACCGCGGGCGCGCAGTTGCTCGGCCGCGTAGGGGATGGCGTATGTGCGAAGCAACTGGTCCAGCAGCGCGGTGTTGCAGACGTAGCCGGTCGCCGGACTGGGTTCGCCGCGGACCGTCGCGCGAAGCTGGAGGAACGGCACCAGGCCGACGGCGCTAGGCCAGCCGCCCCATGAATTGGTCACCGGGCGCGAGAATGCGATGTGCCCCGCCCAGTCCCGGTCCACCGAGAAGCGAACTTCGCGCGTCAGCCGGATCATGCCGCAGATTGTAGCTGCTTCATCGGGCACCACGCGGGCGCGCGGGCCGGGGATTACGCCGGCGGTATGCAATTGACCCCGGCGATGGCGGTACCTATTGTCCTCGGAACGCTTCGAGCTACTTTTTCCAGCGGATGACTGCGAGGGACGACCA
>CAYOHG010000059.1:3384-10358 GCA_964403685.1 uncultured Planctomycetales bacterium | reverse complement strand
GGTTGAGCGCGGCCAGCGAGGCCGCCCAGATGACCGACGTGGCGAACGACTCGCGCGCGGCGCGCTGCTCGTGCGGGTCCTGCGACGTGGCGCGGAAGGCGAGGTTTTCGATTTCGAACAGAACGCGGTCCGCCAGCCGGCGAATCGCCAGCAGCTGCGCGCCGCCGACCTGACCGCGATCGAGCCCGACCGGGTTTGAACCGAGGCCGGTCTGAATGCCCTCGACGTAGAGCACGCGCGTGACCCGTCCGTCGGGGTCGGGTGGCGGCAGCTCCAGGAAGCTCTGCCCGCGACCCGCATCCACCCAGATCGCCAGCAAGCCGTCGCGGCGCTCCAGCGTGGCCGTCTTGTCAGCCACCGTTGGCGGCGCCTGCGCGACCGCGCCGCACGAGGAATGGAGGATGCCGCCCAGGATGGACGCTCGCAGCCACGCCGAGATCGTCGCAGTGCGCATGGTTTGTGTCCGGGTCAGGGGGACGTCTCGCCGGTGCCCGCCGGCGGTGAAGGCGAAATCGTACTTAGCGGCGGCGGGGCGGAAAAGCGGCCGGGCGGATGAATTGCGGCTATTGTCTCGTGGTGCGGTCCCGGCGCGTCGCCGCGGCGCCAGTGGAGCCGCCCGCTTGGGGGCGACGACGGATTTGCGGAAGCGTCGGCCACGGCGGGCCGACGCTACCCGCGAAGACGGACCTGAGCAACCCGGGCCACGGTGGGGGCGGCGCGACACCGGAAGTAATCACCGATGTACTGCGGTAGCTACGACGCGCGCTCGATCCTGACGCCGACGGGCGGATTCCTCGGCGGCTGGGCGCGCGGTTATACGCACTCGCTCAACCCGGCGATCGGTTGCCCGTTCGGGCGTGGATTCTGTGGGCAGTTCTGCTACGCCCGGCTCGGCATGGCTCATGCGTTCCACGGCGAAGGACGCCGCTGGGGGGAGTACGTGCTTCTCAAGCAGCGCGCAGCGGAGCTGCTCGAATACGAGCTGCGCCGCGCGGCACGCCGGCACCCGCGGCATCGGCATCACGTGTCGCGCCTCTGCATCTTTGCGTCGTCGTCGACCGATCCGTGCGCGCCGCAAGTGATTCCCATCTTTCGCGACTGTCTGCGCGTGCTGGCGCAGCATCCGTTCGGGCGAATCGTGATTCAGACGCGCTCGCCGCATGTGCTGAAGTTGCAGGACGAGATCGAGGCGCTCGACCGCCGGGCAATCGTCAGCTTCACCCTTGAAACGGATTCAGACGACGTCTGGAGGCTGGGACCGGCAGGTTCACCGGGGGTCGCCGTCCGGCGGCGCACGATCGAGAAGCTCTCGACCTGGTCCACGCGGTTGCACGTCGCCGTCAGCCCCTGTTTGCCGCTGACGGACGCGGCGGCCTTCGCAGGCTGGATCGCCGGGCACGCCGATGACGCGACGGTCGACACGTTTACCAGCGGCGACGGCTCGTGCGGGTCGCGCACCGGGCGGTTGCCGTTGCCGCAATTGCTCGAGCGCGGCGGGTGGGACTGGCGCGACGACGCCGGGGGTCAGGAGCTCTTCGCACTCCTGCGCACGCGGATGGGCCCGCGGGTCGGGTTCTCCGGCGAGGGCTTCAGCCGGCTGGCCGAGCTTCAATCGGCCTGATCAGCCGCGCGGCGCGCCTGGGTGTGTAGGGCGGGACGCGGGGCGATGAGTTTCCAGCGCCCGCACAAGGACGGCACGCATTTCACACAAGAATCGATCGCGCCCGAAACGCCGCGCGTGCCGGTGCAAGGCTTCAGCGTCAAACCGCAGCGACTCGGCCCGCTCCATCGCGCTCATCAGGCCCGCGGCGGACTGCTCGTCAAACAAGACCCCGGTCTGGCCGTCGATCACCGTCTCCGTGGCGCCGCCGGCGCGATACGCGATCACCGGGCAGCCGTGCGCCATGGCTTCGACCGGCACGATGCCGAAGTCCTCCTCGCCGGGAAAGAGCAGGGCCCGCGCCCGCAAGTAGTGGTCCGCAATCACGCCGTCGGGCTGCCAGCCCAGGAATTGAATTGTGCTGGCGGTTCGGTGCCGCTGGCGCCGTGCGTCCGGACCGTCGCCGATCACCACCAGCCGGCGGCGCTGTGCGGTGCACGCGGCGACTGCCAGGTCCAGTCGTTTGTAGCGAACGTGGTGTCCGACGCACAGAAAGAAATCGTCGGGACGGCGCGTCCGCGGCTCGTCCGGGACATCCACCGGCGGATGCACCACGATCGCCTCCCGGTCGTACGCCCGGCGGATGCGCTCGGCTACGGTCGCCGAATTGGCAATGAACTGATCGACGCGGGCGGCGGCGGCGCGGTCCGCCGCACGAACCCCAGCGGCGATCAGCCCCCACAGCGGCCGCAGCGGCGGCGGCAGCGTGCCGCGATACACCGCCTCGAGGTCCCACACGTAGCGCATCGGCGAATGGCAGTAGCACACGACGCGCGTCGTAGGATCGACCGTCATCGCCTTGGCGATGGCGGCATCCGAACAGACCAGCAGGTCAACCGGCGGAATCCGCACGCCCCGCGCCGCGGCCGGCATCAACGGCAACAGCGCGGGGTAATACCCGCGCACCAGAGGAAGCGCTTGAAGCCACGACGTGTGCACGCGCCGGCCGTTGGGCGCACTCCAGCCGTGCGGGTCGTGCAGCAGCGTGAAGAACTCCGCTGCCGGCAGCAGCGCCGCCAGCGCTTCGAGCACGCGCTCGCCGCCGCGCCGCCGCACCAGCCAGTGGTGCGACAGCGCCGCGGAGCAGCTCAGCGGCTCGATCGGCGACGAATCGAACTGGGGCACACGAAACTCCGAGCGGTTCCGGCAAACGCAGTATCGTCGCCCGCCGGCGGGTCGTACACTTGCGGCATGGCGGAATGTGCTGAGGTGCTGCTGCTGGCGTTCGGAAGCGCGGTCGAGGTCTTCGGCTGGCGCCAGCGGCGCTTTGAGCTGAGCGGAGCCCCGCGGCTGCGAGACGTGATCGCAGCGCTGGAACAGGAGTATCCGCGCCTGGCCGCGGCGCGCGGGCGCGTGCGGTATGCGATCAATTCGGCCTACGCCGACCTCGATGCTCCGCTGCACGGAGGCGATGAGATTGCGATCATTCCGCCGGTTTCAGGCGGGGATTCCGACGCGCCGCCGGTCGCCGCGAGGCTGGTCCGCGGCCCGATCAACCTGGGCGAGTTGATCGAGCAGGTGCAGCAGGCCGATTGCGGCGCGATCGCGACCTTTCTGGGAGTGGTGCGCGCCGAGGTCGGGCCGCAGGGGCAGCCGCTGATGTTCCTGGACTACTCGGCCCACGAGAGCATGGCGCATTCCGAGCTTCACCGCATCGCGGCCGAAATACGCAAGCATTTTGAGGTCGAGCGGGTGCGCGCGGTTCATCGCCTCGGGCGGCTGGGCGTCGGCGATTCGTCGGTCGCGCTCGTCGTCTCCGCCGCGCACCGACCGGCGGCATTGGACGCCTGCCGCGAGCTGATCGAGCGCATCAAGGCCGAAGTGCCGATCTTCAAGCAGGAAGTCTGGTCGGATGGCGGCACGTCCTGGGTTGATCCGATCTGATTACGGGTCGTGTTGGGCCGATCGAGCGACCTCTCAGCGACAACCACGAGCGCGCCCCATCGCCAGCAGTGCGATTGCAAACATCGCCACAGCGGTCGTCGGCTCGGGCACGTTTGGCGCCGGCGGTTGGCCAGGGTCGGGGGGCGAATCGCTGGGCGGGGGCGGATCGTCCGACGGGACAACCGACGGCGGCGCCACGCGCGGCGAAGGAAACGGTCCGGACTCGGGCGGAATTGGCGCGCCCGGGGTCTCGCTGGCAGGGACGTCGCCAGGCGTGTCGACGGCGATGGGTTCGCTGCTGATGCTGTCGGCACCGGAGCGCAGCGGCGGACGAAGATCAAAGACGCGCGAGATCGAGGCATACTTTGGAAGTGGGCTGCTTCCGTTGCGGCCGGCAGAGTCGCGTACGAAGCTCTGGTCCGGTTGCCGCGGTCTTGCCACCGGCGTCGATTCGATCGCCTGCTCGCGGAACCCGCAGTCCGTAAGCGCCAGTCCTCCGTCCGGCATCATCAGCCGAATCGAGCGATTCGGGATCATGCGCGTCCATTCGCCGTTTTCGGCGGCGCGCACACCGACGAGGCAACCGCCCTCGGCTAACGCGGCCGCAACGCCGGTGAAATGCACCGGCAGCGCGGATTTCGGCAGCAGCATTGCCGATTCACCCGCCGCAAGCCTCACTTCCGCGGGTGTCGCCGGCACCAACCAGAACTCACCCGCCTGGTCCAGCCCGATCAGCTGCACCGACTCGCCCGGCTCGTACGGTCTGGTTCGCGCGCCGAGGTAGCCCACGGCGACCCCCGCGGCAGTTCCCTCATTCGGCTCCAGCCGCACGAACGCCAGGCCGCTTTCGCCGTCCGCGTGCCCGAACACTACTTCGGAGACCCTGTAGCGCGTGCTGACCGGTGCTGCGGAGATCGGGCCCTCCATGCGTAGATCGCGCCCAGCCGGGCGTGGCGTCGGTGCGGGTCGAAAGCTGACCTCGATGTCGAGGGGATCCACGTCCGCGACTAGCGGCTGGTGGACGATCAGCCAGTTGTCGGCGACAAGAATCCCCGCGCCCAGTCCGTGGGGCGTTCGCAGCGTGGCCACGCCGCGCCCGAGCAATTGCCAGTTCAGCGGCGCGTGCGCGAGCTTCTGCGGACCGCTGAGGCGCGGCTTGCAATCTTGAGCCGTCGCGAGTGGTTGCAGCAGCGCGAGCCACGCCAGCACCGCCGCCGCTCGGCCGGACGTGCGCGGGGTAACCATCAATACAAGCTCCCGATCGATTCGGCGGCGCGGCGGCGCACCCGTAGGGATGAGCTCGCTGAATCCACAGCTAACGCGGCGCAGCTCGTGTATAGGAAGCATTCCAATTACGCCGCACAGCCGTCCGCCGCGCGGTTCGAAAGCCCGCCAAGCGCCGGGCACGCCCGAAAAAGGCATCCCGCGGGGAATCGGATATCACCAAAGAGCAGTTGGCGGGGGCGAAGGTCCCATATGGTGCGATCGGGGACCACCTCGCCGCATAAGCGCTTGACCCGCAGCGGTGGGTGTGTCCAGCATGAACCCGTTCGTGCACGGGACCAGAGGGCGCTCGCGATCCGACCGCATCGCGGCCCGGGCCTGCACATCGCGTGGTCTCATCTACAGGGAGGCTTACCGTGAATCGCTGTCTCGGCAGTCTCGTACGATGCGCGCATACGGCGCGCCGCGACTGGTTTGTAACTTTCGCTATGAGCCTGCTGCTCTTCGCGGGTAGCGCCGCCGCCCAGATCACCGTCACCAGCGGCAGCACATTCGCTACCGCTGAGGGCAGCGCCGGCCGATTGGGAAGCACCACTGGACCGCTTCTGGATCAGCCGGGGAACGTGACCGGGACGAGCGGTCTGGTGTTCAACGAGGCCCACATCGCCGGCGGGCCGGTCCCGCCGGGTGACCCGAAGAGCTTGTTTCCCGGCACGACCTGTGAAGTCTTCGCCGGTTGCGTCTCGTCGATTGAATTTAACGGCGGCGCATCATTCATGTACATCTACTCGCGCGGCAACACGCAGAACGGCCTCATCAACATGGATGGCACCGGACTGAGCGCCGTCGCCGCCGCCAGCGGCAACACCGACTATTACTTCACCATTTCGACGCCCATGCCTTAACTGCTGAGCGGTACGGCGGCGTTTGACGACGAGGATGTCGCCGGAAGTGTTCGCTTCTACCGTGGGATCATCGCACAGCCTGCGGTGTTCAACACGAATAACGGGCCTTTTTCGTTCAGCGGTGTGCTCTCGCCGGGAACCTATCGGCTGCTGTGCAATTCCAGCGTGTACGCGGCCGCCGGCGGGAGCGGCGTGCCGCTGACAGGCGATTTCACCGTAACCAGCGAATATGACGCGTCCCTGGTTCTGGGCTGCGCGGGCGTGATCACCCAGCCCCAGAGCGTCAGCATTTGTTCGCTGGGCAGCGCTACTTTTTCGCTCTTCGCCGTCGGGGTAGATACGCTCAGTTACCAGTGGCAGATGGAGTCGCCGCCGGGAACCTGGGTCGACCTCGCCGATGGGCCGGCGGCTGGGCTTGGCACCATCCAGGGCGCGACGAACTTCCAACTCGAAGTGATCTTCCCGGACGCGGGCACCAACATCAACCTGCGCTGCGTCGTAACCGCCGCCGGTTGCAGAAGCACCACCAGCCAGACGGTCCAGCTCTCGGTCTGCGACTACCCCGGCGGCGACCTGAACTGCGACGGCCAGGTTGATCTGATTGATCTGGCCACGCTGCTGACCAACGTTTCCACGCAAAGTGGCGCGACCTACGAGCAGGGCGACATCGACCACGATGGGGATGTCGACCGGATCGATCTGTCGACGCTGCTGGCGTTGTTCGGCAGTACCTGCCCATAGCGGGCCGGTGGCGGGTCCGTTGGCCCGTCAGTCCGCCCGCTTCTCGGGGTGCAGGTCGCCGGTGGGCGGGCACGCGGACGAATCATCGTCGATCGTGTCGTACTGGTTGAGCTGGTTGGCGCAGTAGTATTTCGTCGCCGCGGTGCCCTCGATGTAGGTCTTGCGATTGCCGATCGGGTCGTAAGCGAATTCGCAGTCCAGCCCGGCGACGTTGTTCTGGTGGAACGGCGGGTCCGTGTCGTTGAAGCGCTCGCTTTCGATCAACTCGTTCCGCGCGTTGTATTCCCACGTGTCGGCGTGTGCCGGCGACGCCCCGCCAGTGTCGTCGAACGCGCTGCCCGTCCGCACGACGCTGGTCCGCCGGGCGAGGTGGCGTGGGCATCCTGCCCGCGAATCACTCACATAGGCGTACTTCGACACGACATCCCCGGCGTCGGTCGCACGCAGACGACGGCAGCGCTGAAGGTCGCGCGCAGGACGGCGGCAGCGCTGAAGGTCGCGCGCTGGACGGCGGCAGCGCTGAAGGTCGCGCGCTGGACGGCGGCAGCGCTGAAGGTCGC
>CAYOHG010000059.1:0-3284 GCA_964403685.1 uncultured Planctomycetales bacterium | reverse complement strand
GCGCTGGACGGCGGCAGCGCTGAAGGTCCCGCCCCCGGGTAGCGCGGGCATCCTGCCGGCGAATCCGTCATCGATTCTACCCGGTCCCGGCTCGACTCGTACGCAAAATCGACCGTGCCCAGCACGCTGCTGGCGTCCTTGTACTCGGTTTTATCCACGAGCCCCGCCGCCGACGTATTCGATCCTCGACACCAGCCCCGCCGCGCTATGCGCGCATGAAGCGTACGCAGTACACCGGTGGCAGATGGTTCGACACGGTTTGCCAGCTATCGCCCCCGTCCTCGCTGACCCACAGCGAACCGGTCGTGCTGCCGAAAGCCAGTCGATCGCCGCTCGAGTCGATGTCGAGCGCGTGGCGGAACACCAGGTCGTAGGCGTGCTGCTGGGGCAGACCGCGATGGAGCGTTTCGAAAGACCTCCCGCCGTCGCGCGTGCGGGTGACGACGCCTCGGGCATCGACGGGAATGCGTTTTTCGTCCTTGATCGCGGGGACGAACCAGGCGGTGTCGCCGTGGCGCGGGTGAACGACGACGGCAAAGCCGAACTTGGACGGCTTGACATTCTCGATCGGCTGCCAGCTTTGGCAGCCATCGGCGGAGCGGAAGATGCCGTTGTGGTGCTGGGCCCAGAAGCAGTCGGGCTGGGCGGCGCATTGCACGACGCGGTGCGGGTCCTGGATTCCCGGGTCGTCGCGGCTCTCGGGCGGCATGTATTCGGCGATCATGCCGTCCGCGCGGCAGTTCCAGCTTGCGCCGTCGTCGGCGCTGACCCAGACGCCGCCACAGGAAACACCGAGCGTAACGCGCCGGGAATCGCGTGGATCGACGCAGACGGAATGAATGCCGGGCCAGTCGGCGCCGCCGCCGAACCAGCGTTTTCGACCGGGGTGATCCCAGAGCGAGCGGACGAGGTTCCAGGTTTCGCCGGCGTCGTCGGATCGGAAGAGTCCGCCGGGGATGGTCCCGCACCAGAGTCGGCCGGGCTGATCGCCTCCGCCGGGCGTGAGTTCCCAGACGAGTTCGAGCTTGTTGGGCAGGGGCTTGCCCTGCATGGGGTCGATTTCCGCGGGCGCGTCCTTGGGGCGCTCGGGGTAGGTCGGCACGCCGATCTCCTGCCAGGACTCGCCGCCGTCGCGGGAGCGGTGCATCTTCCCGCCGAAGTGGCCGTGATTGAGGGCGGCGTAGAGCGCGCCGTCGCGCGGGTCGTGCAGGGTCATCGGCACGTTGTCGCCGGTGAAGGCGACGCGGGCGATGCTCCAGCGCTGTGCAGTGCGCTGCACGGTGAACAGACCTTTGCGCGTGGCCACCAGCAGACGATCGCTCATGGGAACCCCCGTGTGTGAGAATGTGCGTGGATCAACCGCCCGACAGGGCCTGCATGACGTACACTTCGTCGGCGGGCCGCAGCGCGTCGCTCTGGCCCTGGCGATCGCGGATCGGGACGCCGTTGATGAAGACGATCACGTGTTTGCGGATGGCGCCCTGGTCGTCCAGGATGTAGCCGCGCAGGCCGGCATGGCGCGCGAAGGCGCTTTCGAGCGCGGTGCGAACGGTATCGGCCGCGACGTCGGTGGGCGGGCAGGCGATATGGCGCTGGAGATTCTGCGTGAAGGTGATCCGCGCCATCGGTAGACTCCGCTCCCGGGCCGGCAGCGCCCGGGCGAATGCCGCCGACTGGGGGCATTCCGTGGCCTGCGTTCGCTTGTGTCAAGAAAAAAGTGGGGCCGGCGGAGCGGACCCGGTGATTTCGTTCGCGGGGGCGCACGCGGGAGTGAGTGCATGGCAGCCGTGCTGAAAATCCGACGCAAGCCCGGAACCGAAGACCTGCCGGCACCGCGGTACATGAGTGAGCACGCGGCGGGACTCGATCTGCACGCCGCGAACGACGGGCCGATTACCGTTGCTCCCGGCGAGATCAGATTGATTCCCACCGGGCTGTACCTGGAGATTCCGGCGGGCTTCGAGGGGCAGGTGCGGGCCCGCAGCGGGCTGGCGCTGCGGCACGGGCTGATGCTTCCCAACGCGCCCGGCACGATCGATGCCGACTATCGCGGCGAGTTGCAGGTGATTCTGGCGAATTGCGGCCAGGAGCCGTACACGATCACGCGCGGCATGCGTTTTGCGCAGCTTGTGATTCAGCGCGTCGAGCGTGTCGAGGTGCTGCAAGTCGACGAACTGAGTGCCACGCCGCGCGAGGCCGGCGGGTTTGGGCACACCGGGCACTGAGACATGCGGATCGAGCCGGTCGAGCAAGCCGAGCAGCTCGAGACGATTCGCGAGCTTTTTCGCGAATACGCCGATGGACTCGGGATCGACTTGTGCTTTCAGGGCTTTGACGCAGAGCTGCGCGACCTGCCCGGCCGGTACGCACCGCCCGACGGCTGCCTGTTGCTGGCGCGCGCGGAGGATAAGGTAGTCGGCTGCGCGGCCTTGCGCCCGCTGGAGCGTTCCATTTGTGAGATGAAGCGGCTGTACGTGCGGCCGGCCTTCCGCCGAGCGGGGGCTGGCGCGCTGCTGACGGACGCGGCGATCGCGTTCGCCCGGCGGCGCGGGTACGGCCGCATGCGCCTGGACACACTGGCCGGAATGGCGGCGGCGCGAGCGCTCTATCGCTCGCGCGGGTTCGTGGAGATCTCGCCGTACTACGAGAACCCGATTCCCGGCGCCGTGTACCTGGAGCTGTCTCTGACTGGCCAGGGGAAGGACACGCAATGAAGCGGCGCGCCTTGCAGGAACTGCTCGGAGACCCACGGCCGGTGATTGGCATGATCCACCTCTCCGCGTTGCCTGGTGCCCCCCGCTTTGCCGGGAGCCTCGCGGACGTGCGCACCCGGGCGCTGCGGGACGCGCAGGCGCTGGCGGCCGGCGGCGTGCATGCGCTGATGATGGAGAATTTCGGGGACGCACCGTTCTACCCAAGGCGCGTCCCGGCCAGCGTGGTCGCCTACATGACGGAGATTGCTGGCGAGTTGCTGCGGGATTTCGACCTGCCGCTCGGGATCAACGTGCTGCGCAACGACGGGTTGAGCGCGCTGGCGATCGCGGCGGCGGTCGGGGCGGCGATGATCCGCGTCAACGTGCTGTGCGGTGCGCAGGTGACCGATCAGGGTGTGATCGCGGGGATTGCCCACGACCTGCTGCGCGAGCGGGCGCTGCTGCGAGCGGAGCACATCCTGATCCTGGCGGACATCGGCGTGAAGCACGCCACGCCATTGGGGCTGCCGCGGCCGCTGGAGGATGACGTGCACGATGTGCTCGAGCGCGGCGGCGCGGACGCCGTGATCG
>CAYOHG010000058.1:0-10385 GCA_964403685.1 uncultured Planctomycetales bacterium | reverse complement strand
CGCGTGCTGATCTCACCGGAGGGAACACTCGACCTGTCGCAGGCGTACGGAGTTGGCGTGGGGGCGTGGGACGTACTTGCGGTTCGCTATGCTTATTCGCACTTTCCCCCCGGTCTCGATTCGGACGGCGCCCTCGACACTCTGCTGCGCGATGCGGCCGCCAGCGGCCTGCTCTTTCTGACGGACGAGGACGCGCGGCCGCTCGGCGGCGCCCACCCGCTGGCCAGCCTGTGGGACGACGGCCCTGACCCGGTCGAGCAACTGGCCCATGTGTTGCGCGTGCGCCAGATCGCGCTGGCGAACTTCGGCGAACGAAACGTGGCAGTCGGCGCCCCGCTCGCCACGCTGGAGGAAGTGCTCGGCACGGTCTATCTCTACCACCGCTATCAGATCGAGGCGGCCGCCAAGAGCCTCGGCGGCGTGGACTATCGTTTCAGCGTGCGAGGCGAGGGACGGCCGGGTCCGACGCCCGTCGACGCGGCTCGCCAGCGCCGTGCGCTGGAGCTGCTGCTGAGCTGCCTCGATCCGGAAACGCTGGCCCTGCCGGACAATGTGCTGGCCGTCCTGCCACCCCGGCCGTTCGGATACCCGCGGGTCGATGAGTCGTTCCGGCACGGCACATCGCCGATGTTTGATCCCCTGGCCGCCGCCGCCACGGCCGCGGATATCGTCATCCAGGCTCTGCTCGAGCCCGCCCGCTGCGCCCGGCTGGTGGAGCAGAATCGGCGCGACGCGAGCCTGCCCTCGTTGGAATTCGTGCTCGCGCAGACACAGCACCGGGTGTTTCCCTGGACCAAGGTCCAGCGCGGCGCAGCGAGCAGCGCCAAAGTCACCGCTGCCGGCCATGCCGAGCTTCAGCGGATGGTCGAATGCGTCTATGTCGCGCGACTCATCGGGCTTGCGGACAGCGAAGCCGCGCCGATCCAGGTTCGCGAGCGAGCGGAGGGCCTCCTCGAAGGGCTGCGCTCGCGACTCAGCTCCTCACCCGGCTCGGATGGGACCGAACGCTCGCACCGCCGCAGCCTTGCGGCTACCATTACGCGCTACCTGGAGCGCACCCTGGATGGCGCGGCTACGCCCGCCGGCGCGCTTCCGCCGCCCGCCGGCAGCCCGTTGGGATCGCGGTTGCCGCAGTGGGCCGGTTGCTCGCTGGATGCGCCGTAAGACGGAAGCGGGATGCTCACGCTCGAAGTCGTCGATTTGCAGAAGTCGTTCGTCTCCCCCGATGGGCAGCGGCAGGCGATTGTGGACGTGCCGCGGCTGGCTCTGGCCCAGGGACAGCAGGTCGCCTTGGCCGGTTCGAGCGGCTCCGGCAAGACCACTTTTCTGCACCTGATCGCGGGCATCCTTCAGGCCGATCGCGGGCACGTGCGGATCGACGGCGAGGACATCTGCACCGCCAATGAACCCGCCCGAGACCGGCTTCGCGCTCGCAAGATCGGTTATATCTTTCAGACGTTCAACCTGCTTCAGGGCTATAGCGCGCTCGAGAACGTCGAGCTGGCGATGCGCTTCGGCCGCGGACTGGATCACCGTTTCGCGCGCGACCTGCTCGAGCAGGTCGGCCTTGCACAGCGGCTGCGCTACCGGCCGCGGCAGCTCTCGGTCGGCCAGCAGCAGCGCGTGGCTGTAGCGCGCGCCCTGGCGAACCACCCACGGCTCGTCCTGGCGGACGAACCGACCGGGAACCTCGACCCACGTCACGCAGCCGAGGCCGTCGACCTGATCCGCCGACTCTGCCGCGAGAACGAAGCCGCGCTGCTGGTCGTCAGCCACGACCCGCAGGTGCTTGGTCGCTTTGAACGCGTCGAATCCTTCGCATCGCTGAATCGCGCGCTGCTGACGCCCGCCACGGTGCCGGCATGAACCGACCCCACCGCGGCGGCACCCTGGCCATCCTCGTCCGCCGCAGCCTGCGGCAGCACGCCTTGTCCAGCGGCGTCACCATCTTCGCGGTGGCCCTGGCCTGCGGCCTGACGCTGAGCGTATTCACGATTCAGCAGCAGACTCGGGCAGCGTTCACCGGCGGACCGATCGGGTTCCACGCGGTGCTGGGAGCGCGCGGCAGCCAGCTTCAGCTTGTCCTTAACACGGTTTTTCATCTGGAGACGTCGCCGGGCAACATCCCCTGGAAGCTCTATCAGGACGTGCAGACTATGCCCGGCGTAAAGCTCGCGATCCCCTATGCGCTGGGTGATAATTACCGCGGCTTTCGCATCGTCGGAACCAGCGAACGCATCTTCAGCGATTTCGAGTACCAGCAGGACCGTCGGTTCCGCATCCGCGCCGGCGGCCGGGCCTTCGACCCACAGCGCATGGAAGCCGTCGTCGGCAGCTTCGCCGCACAGCAGACCGGCCTGCGCGTCGGTTCGACATTCAATCCCTACCACGGCCTGGATTTCGATCCGTCCAGCCTGCACGGCGAGAGTGAGTACGTTGTCGTCGGCGTGATGGAACCGACTAACTCGCCGGCCGATCGGGTCATCTGGATCCCGGTTGAGGGCATGTTCCGCATGAGCGGACACGCATTCGTCGGCAGCGGCAAAGTCGTCAAGGCCGAAGCGGGCAAGTCGATTCCCGACGAACACAAGGAGATCAGCGCGGTCATGCTCACCTTCGAGCATCCGGCTCTCGGCCAATCGCTTCAGCAGACCATCAATCGCCAGGGGACCGTCGCAACGCTCGCCTGGCCGATCGCCAACGTCATGGCGGATTTGTTCGACAAGCTCGGCTGGGTCAACCGCGTGCTCGAACTGGTCGCTTACCTGGTCGTCGCGGTCTCCGCCGGCGCGATCCTCGCCAGCATCTACAACACGATCAACGAACGCCGCCGCGAGTTCGCGATTCTGCGCGCCATCGGCGCCCGCCGGCTCACCGTGTTCGCCGCCATCGTGCTCGAATCCAGCGCCATCGCCGCCGTCGGCGCGCTGCTGGGTTTCATCGTGTACGCGGCGGTGCTGGGCGTCGTGGCCCAACTCGTACGCCGACAGACCGGCGTCGTGCTGGATGTCCTGGCCTGGCATCCGGCGCTGGTGCTCACTCCGCTGGGCATGATCGCGGCCGGCGCACTGGTGGGTGTCATTCCGGCGCTGAAGGCCTATCGCACGGACGTCGCCAGCAATCTGGTGCCACACTCGTAGGACGCTGCGCGTGAAGCAGCGTGCCTGGGAGGAGACTCAATGCCGTTGAAGCAACTTTGCGGACCACGCCTGCCAGCGCCGGCAGCCCGCCCGCGCTGTCGATGGCCCGGGCAAGTGCTCTTCGCCGCAATGGCGGTGCTCGCGCTACTCGGCGTTGCCTGCGACCGGCCGCCGCCCGCCAAGGCGGGGCCCGCCGCCGCAGGGAGTGAGCACGCTCATGTTGCACCGCATGGCGGCCGGCTCATCGAACTGGGCGAGCACCTTGCGAATATCGAGTTGCTGCTCGACGCGACCAGCGGCAGGCTAACCGCCTTCGTGCTGGACGCGCACGCCAGCCGCGCGATCCGCATTGCCCAGGAGCGCATCACGCTGCGGCTCGACAGCACTGGAGCCGACAGCCGGCCGGCCGGCCAGCCCGCGATCATCATCGAGTTGCTGGCGGTGGCCAACACGCTGACCGGCGAAACGCCGGGGAATACCAGCCAGTTCGAGGCAACCGTCGCGCCACTGCGAAATGTGCGGCGTTTTTCCGGCCGATTGACTAAGATCGAGTTGATGGGACGGAGCTTTGAGGACGTCCCGATCGAGTACGATTGAGCCGCAGGGGCGAATCCGGCTCGTGGCCGCCCGGAGCGGATCCAAAGCCCGCCCGGTTCCGTGGGGTCGCACATGACGCGAGCAACCGGCATCGGCACTTTTCTTGTGCGAACCGCACTGACGGCCGTTCCCGCGCTCGGCCTGCTCGGCGGCTGTTCGAGTGAGCCTGCGGTGAAAGGTTCCAGCTCGCCGCCGGTGCTCGGCCGGCGGTTCGACGAAACGCCCGCGGCGCATCCCGCCGAGACCGCTGACACGCCGCAGGCATCCGCGACCGACGGAGGTCAGTCCGACAGCGGCGCACAGCCCGCAGCGGCCCCCGCCGCCCTCCCAACATCCGACACCAGGCAACCCACTCCCGCCGCTCCGGCGTCGCCGGCCAGTTCCCCTGCTGGCACCGCGGTTCCGATGACGCAGCTCGCCGCGCCGCCCGTTCCGAGCGAGATGCTTGGTGATGCGCTCAAAGTGCCGTTCGACTTTCTGGCCAGCTATGAATACTGGCCCTATCCGATCGCGGAGGCCGATCCCAATGCCCAAGCAACCAAGGAAATCCCTGAGAATGTCCGATCGATCCACGGCAAGCGTGTCGCCGTCACCGGCTTCATGATGCCGGTGGCTGTACGCAATGGTCGCGTGGACGCCTTTCTGCTGGTTCGCAATCAGCTCATGTGCTGCTTCGGCATGCCGGTCGGACCGAACGAGTGGATCGATGTCAAGATGAAGTCCGGCACGCTGGCGCGCTACGTCCCGGACGTGCCTGTGACGGTGTTGGGCACACTCGACATCGGGGAGAACGCCACGAAGGACGGGCTGGTTCTCAGCCTTTACCGCATGGTGGCCGATGAAGTGAAACTGCCAGACTTCTGAGATTCGCACCGCGGATCGCTGCGACGTTGCCCCGCCAGAGACGTGACGAAGTTTCGCCACCGGTGCGCCCGCAAGCGCGTCCTCGCTCAGTCGGTGCGCGGATCGGCGCACCCCCGTTTCCGGAACCAACCGCGGAATCGATGGCCTACCGCTCCGGTTCGACAAACCACGCATCCGTTTCACTGATTGTTGACAGGCGCGCCCGGAAACTGGCTCGTTCGTGCCCCGAATCCGGATCACGGCAGGCGGCTCGCCGCGGATTGCGGATGGTCAGTCGCAGAGCCGGCATAACCCATTGGAATACATGACCGTATGAATCCACGAGGGCCCTGACGAGTTCCGCGGCGAAGGCGGAGCGGGGGGCTCGTTGCATCGCCCGTGGATCGCCGCAATGACGCCATCGCGTCCATAGGATGGGCCGTTAACTGGAGCTTGGCACGCAGCTTGCCAACGCGCTGCCATCCTGCGGGAGCCAAGCGCGGTCGGCTCCCCTCACCTGCACCCGCGCCTGGAGGCTGCTCATGTTTCCCCCCCGGTTTCGGAACCGATTGATCGCGATTGGCGCGCTCGCGTCAACCGCGGCGCTGGCGTACGCCGGCTTCGACACGCGAACGTTTCGCCTGGAACCTGTGGAAGACCCGCAGGCTCAGAACGCGGCGCAGCCGGCCGACCAACAGGCCACGCCAGCGGACAAGCCGGCTACCGCCAGGGAAGAAGTGCCTCCGCCGGCGTCGCATGAGCCCGTCGCGATCACACCCGGCTACCTGAGCGACCGCGCCACGTTCGCCATCAGCAAGAGCCGCTTTCACGACGACCCTGAGGTTCTGTGGGCGGGCTTTCTGAACGGCCTGCGCGGGTTTGAGCACTTCTACGACCCGATCGGCAACCCGATCTACTTCGAATCGCCGTTCAACACCACTGGCATGCGGCTGCTATACCTGCACCACGACTTTCCGGATGACTCGCAGCTCGGTGGCGGCGACCTGAACGTCTACGCACTGCAAATCCGCCTGGCGCTGACCGAGCGATTGGGGTTCATCGCGACCAAGGATGGCTACAGCGACTTGAACGCCCGCATCCTGCCTAACGCGGAAGGCTGGAACAACTTCGCCATCGGCCTGAAGTATGCCTTCTGGGTCGACCGCGACGCGGATTGGGTGATGAGCGGCGGACTGCGCTGGGAATGGGAGAACGGCGACCTGGACATCCTCCAGGGCGGCGACCAGGAGCTCAGCCCGTTCATCAGCTTCGCCAAGGGCTTCGACCAGTTCCACCTGCTCGGGAACGTGACCGGGCGCGTTCCGTGCGACGGCGATCGCGGCAACTGCATCCTGCAATGGGACCTGCACGCGGACTATGAGATCGCCCCCGAGACGCTGCCCGGATTCGCACCGGTTTTTGAGGTGCACGGCCTGCACTACCTCAGCGACGGCGAGCACATGCCTTTGAGCGTCGGCGGCCTGGACTACACGAACCTCGGCTCCACCGACGTCGCCGGCAGCGGGGTGGTCTGGGGCGGCGTGGGCTTCCGCTGGAAGCTGACTCCCCACGTGTCGATCGGTTCGACCTGGGAATTCCCGATGACCGATCCCGATCACGACATCATGGGCAACCGTCTGACTGCGGACGTCACGCTGGCCTGGTAGCCGAAAAGGAACCTCCGATGCACCCGAAACTCACCAACGGAATGCTCCGCAAGTACGCGGCGGTTTGTGCGCTGAGCGGCATCCTCGTGCAGGTGATCCCCTTCGCCTGCGGACAGAACATCCTCCGCACGGTCACCCCGGTGCTGCTCGACGACACGTACAACCTGCTGGACTGGGTGATTCGTGCCGTGGCGCCCCTGGTCCTGCCGTAGCGAGTGGAGCGCGGCCGATCGCGGCGCGGGCCGCTCACCCCCGAGCCCGTGCCGCGCGCCGCATGGCAGACAGCGACGGAATGGACCGTCCGGTTTCGGCTCGACCCAGCCACGGACGGTCCGTTTCTGCGCGCAGGGGTTTCGCGCTTGCATCGGCGCGCTCGATCCGCGATGCTTGCAATCAAGACTCCGCGGGGCCGACTCTCCCGACTGAGACTGTCGCGAGCGCCAATCGATGACTCGAGACGCGGCCTCCACCGCGGCGACTCGATCCGTCGCCGGCGCCTTCCGCGGGCAGGAGTATTGTCATGCACACCGGAAACTTCCGCCGCTACATTTCGCTCCGCCGAACGCTGGCCGGAGCCTCGATTCGAGTCGTCACCGCCGCGACCGCCGGCGCGGTTGCGCTGCTGGTCGCCTGCCAGCGCCCGGAATCGCCGCCGGCCAGCTCGGACGTTCAATCCAATGCCGCAGTGGTGGCCGCGGCGTCGGCCCTGGACGACTGCGACGTCCGGCTCGCAGCCGCAGAAGCGAAGCTCAATGCCAGGCTGTCGCGCTACCTTTCGCGCGGCCCGAAGCCCTATGACGCACCCCAGGAAGCCGAGGAGTTCTTCCTTCAGAAGCGTCTGGCCCCCGGCATGACCGAAATGCCGATGGAACGGCTGCGCGCCACGCTCGACGACATTCAGGCCCGCGAGGCCCAGCTTGCCGCGGAACTGGCGGCCGACCCGACCCGTGGCGCCAGCGGCCCCGGCGGCATCACCGCGTGGCAGTCGCTCGGCCCCGGAAACGTCGGCGGCCGCACTCGCGCGATCGTCATCAACCCCATCGACCCGGACATTCTCTACGCCGGCGGCGTGGCCGGCGGCGTCTGGAAGAGCACCGACGCCGGTGCGAGCTGGACCCCCACCGACGACCTCATGCTCAACATCGCCGTCTGCTCACTGGCGATGGACCCGACCGACCCGGAAACGCTCTACGCCGGCACGGGCGAGGGCTTTTTCAACGGCGACGCCGTCCGCGGCCTGGGGATATTCAAGACCACCGACGGCGGCGCGACCTGGAATCCGTTGGCCAGCACGACCCAGAACGTGCCCGCGGGCGCGTTCTACCGGGTGAATGCAATCGTCATCAGCCCGACCGACCCGGATCGCGTCTATGCCGGCACGCGCTACGGCGTCTGGGGCAGCGACGACGCCGGTGATAGCTGGCGTCTGCTGCTGGGCAACCCGCAGTTCATCGATTCACATCCGACGGAGAATGGCACCAGCAGCGGCTGCACGGACCTGGCCATCCGCAGCGACCTGTCGCCGGACGTCCTGTTCGCCGCCTTCGGCAGCTTCGAGGCGGATGGACTGTATCGCTCGACGGACGCCGGCGAGAGCTGGACGCGGCTGGGCTCGCCGGTGGACCTTCAGCTCTCGATCCAGGGGCGCATGGAGGTTGCGCTGGCGCCGTCCAACAACGACGTGCTCTACGTCTCGATGGCCGACCACGAGGGCGCAATGGTCAACGTCTTCCGCTCGCTCGACGGCGGCGACACCTGGGCGGGCCGGCTCGACTACACGCACCCCTCCAGCCTGGCGCTGCTGTCGAACATTCCGTACAGCTCCGCGTGCGGCAGCGGGGGCAGCTATCACCAGGGCTGGTACGACAATCTCATCGCGGTCGACCCGGTTGACCCGGACATCGTCTGGGTCGGCGGCATCGACCTCTTCCGCTCCGACGATGGCGGCCGCACGTTCAACATCGCCAGCTACTGGTACCTCGGCCCGCCGCCGCCCGGAGCGCCGCACACGCCCTACGACGACGCCTTCGTACACGCCGATCAGCACGGCTTCGCGTTTCACCCGGACTATGACGGCGTGACGAACCAGACGCTGTACATCACCAACGACGGCGGCGTCTTTCGCACGAACAACGCGCGCGCCAACGTCACCGACGCCTTCTGCTTCTGGGACATCAACAATCCCGACCGCCTGCCCGACGTCATCTGGGAGAGCATGAACAATGGCTACGGCGTGACGCAGTTCTACCACGGCGACGCCGCCCGCAACGCCGACGTCTTCGGCGGCGGCACGCAGGATAACGGCACCAACTTCGTCTGGGCCCGCAATACGCCGGACGATTGGGTTGAGGTGTACGGCGGCGACGGCGGCTACACCGCCATCGACGACAGCAACCCCAATGTCTTCTACGTGGAGATCTACTACTTCCCGTCCATCGCCAAGACCTCCGACGGCGGGCAGACGTTCGCCGACGCCAACGCCGGCATCAACGACTACGGCCAGTTCATCAACCCCTTCGCGATGGACCCCAGCGACCCCAGGACGCTCTGGGCCGGCGGAACGTCGCCCTGGCGCACGGTCAACGGCGCCGGTCTCTGGCAGATCGCCTTCAGCACCAATCCGGCCTCGTATGCCTCGGGTTTTCCGCTGAATTTCGGCGGTCTGACCGCGGCCATCGCCGTCGCCCCTTCGAATCGCAACGTGGTGTATTTCGGGATGACCGGCGGGTACATCGCCCGCACGACCGACGGCCTCTCGGCCGCGCCGCACTGGACCTACGCGCGGCCGCAATCCGCCTACGTCAGCAGCATTGCGGTCAACCCGATCAACCCAGACGTGGCCTACGCGAGCTACTCGACCTTTGACGTGTCGCACATCCTCCGCACGACCGACGGCGGCCGGACCTGGACCGCGGTGGATGGCATCGACGCCAGCGGCGTGCCGGACATCCCGGTGCACTGGCTGGCGATCCGTCCATGCGACCCGTTGCGGCTGTACGCCGGCACCGAGCTGGGAGTCTTCGCCAGCGACGATGCGGGCGAGAACTGGTTCCCTGCGAATATCGGCCTGGCCCACACCGTGGTTTCGTCGCTCGACTGGAAGGATGAAAACACACTGGTCGCCTTTACGCACGGTCGCGGCGCCTTTCTCGCCGAGCTGCCACCCTGCGACTGCGACGGCAACGGGCAGGACGACCTGACCGACGTGCAGAGCGGGCTGGCCGAGGATTGCAACGGCAACGGACTGCGCGACGACTGCGATGTCGCCTCGTTCACCAGCGCCGACTGCAACGCCAACGGCATCCCGGACACCTGCGAGCCCGAGACCGACGGCGACGGCGTGCCGGACGAGTGCGACATCTGCCCCACGATCGCCAACGCCGATCAGCTTGATTCCGACGGCGACGGCATCGGCGACGCCTGCGACGCCTGCCCGCTCGTCGCCAACGGCGAAGATGCCGATGGCGATGGCGCCGGCGACGCCTGCGATAACTGCCTGAATCTCGCCAATCCCGATCAGGCGGACGATGACGGCGACGGCATCGGCGATGCCTGCGACAATTGCCTGCTGTTCGCCAATACCGATCAGGACGACGAAGACGGCGACGGCGTCGGAAACGTCTGCGACAATTGCCTGGCATTGCCCAACGCCGACCAGGCGGATCGCGATGGCGACGGCGTCGGCGACGCCTGCGACAACTGCCCGGATACCGCGAATTCGTCGCAGTTGGACAAGGACGCTGACGGAGTCGGCGACATCTGCGACCTCGAGCCGACACCGGCCACGGGCAGCACGGATACACCCTCCGATGAGACCCCGTCCGCGCCCTCGACGCCCGATCCGGACAGCACCAATGACAACACCGGCACGCCGGTTGAGACGCCGGATCAGAACAGCGCCGACACACCGTCCGACGACGATTCGACCGCGACACCCAGCGTCGACTGCGGCGCCGGGCTGTGCGGGGCCGGAGCGTTTAACGTGCTGCCGCTGCTGCTGCTCGGACTATTGGGCTGCCGGGTGTGGAACCCGTACCGTTGGCGACGGGGGTAGGCCGCCAAGCGCCCGATGACGCGCTGAAGGCCGATGCCACCCGACCTGATTCGAGGTGGACGGGTGGAAATCCCATGCCGCCCG
>CAYOHG010000057.1:0-10500 GCA_964403685.1 uncultured Planctomycetales bacterium | reverse complement strand
CTCATGGACGCACCGCCGATCGGGTCAGCGCCAGCAGCCCGGCCTTGAGCACCGCCGGCAGGGTCGGCCACGCCTCAACGATTGCCGCAAGCTCGGGGTCGGCCGGGGGTCCGGCAGCCGGGCCGGCCGTCGAGGTCGCCGGGGTCGGCTGCGGGTCGCTCAAGCCTGCCGGCCGGTCGGCTGGAAGCCCGTCGGGCGCTGGGTTCAGTTCGCCGCTTGGCGGGTCTATCGGCGTGTCGGTCCGCCAGTGGGTCCGCCAGTGGCAATTGTCGGCTTTCGCGGATTCTGTCGTAAGCTCTTGATTGGACAGTGAGTTAGGCGAGGCATGCGGGTTCTGGTTTGATGGGTTCGATTCCCATTCACTCCCGTGCCTTGGGCTCCCATCGGTTCGCGTAGACGCGGTTTCATCCGCGTGCGCAAAGGAAGAGTCAGACGGTCGATCTGCACAGCATGCGTGCGCGCCGTCCGGGTTTGCTCAGCGTGCATTCGCCCAGCCGAAGTGCACGTCGCACTCGCTTTTCGCCGACCCCGCCCGTCGGCTCGCAAGTGGGTTGGCTACCCCGGTGTTGAACGCAGTTGGAGTGCGTAACAGCGTGTCAGGTCCTACGCCGGGCTGGGCAGCGGGCCGGGTTCGCCGCCGCCGGGTGGGGCGATCGGGCGGGCCACGGGCGGGGGCTCGCTGCGGCGGCGGACTTCTTCGGCCGCGATCAGGTCCGCCACGGTCGGGCGGTCGAGTGTTTCGCCGCGCAAGAGCGCGCGGACCTCCTCACCGTCGAGCGTTTCGTACTTCATCAGCGCCTGCGCCACCGCCGCCAGCTTGTCGCGATTGGCCTCCAGCAGTTGCCGCGTGTTGGTATAGGCCTCGTCAATCAGGCGGCGGACTTCGGCGTCGATCACTTCGCTGGTTTTGTCGGAGTGGTCCTTGGAGTTCATCAGCTCAAGGAAGTTGCCGCCGGTCTGCTCGCCGTAGTAGACGAAGCCGAGCTGGTCGCTCATGCCCCAGTCGGTGATCATGCGGCGGGCGAGCGACGTGGCCTGTTTGATGTCGCCGGCGGCGCCGGAGTTGGAATCGTGCCCGAGCAGCTCCTCGGCGATGCGTCCGGCGCACAGCACCCGCAGGGTCGCATCGGCCCAGGAGCGATTGACCGTCATGCGGTCCTTTTCCGGCAGTGAAAACGTCACGCCGCCGTAGGGCCCGCGCGGGATGATGCTGACCTTGTGGACGGGGTCGGCGTGCTTGAGCATGGATTGCACGATGGCATGGCCGGCCTCGTGATAGGCGGTCAGCTCGCGGTCGCGCTCGTCGACCACGCGGCTGCGCTTGGCCCGGCCCCAGCGGATCTTGTCGCGGGCCTCTTCCAGGTCGTCCAGCTCGACGGCGTCCTTGCCGGCCAGGGTGGCCAGCAGCGCTGCCTCGTTGATGATCGCCGCCAGGTCGGCGCCGGAGAACATGGGCGTAGCGCGGGCCAGACGCTGGAGCTTGGGGTCCATCGGCGGGGCCAGTTTGATCTTCTTGGCGTGCACACGCAGGATTTCGAAGCGGCCCTTCACGTCGGGCAGCGGCACGAACACCTGGCGATCGAAACGGCCGGGTCGCACGAGGGCCGGGTCGAGCACATCGGCGCGGTTAGTCGCGGCGATCACGATGACCTGGTCGTTGCTGTCGAAGCCGTCCATCTCGACCAGGATGGCGTTCAGCGTCTGCTCGCGCTCGTCGTGCCCGCCGCCGTTGTAGCCCATTCCGCGGCGGCGTCCGACCGCGTCGATTTCGTCCAGGAAGACGATGCAGGGGGAGTTTTCCTTGGCCTGGCGGAACAGGTCGCGGACGCGCGACGCGCCCACGCCGACGAACATCTCGACGAAGTCCGAGCCGCTGATCGAGAAGAACGGCACATCCGCCTCGCCGGCGATGGCCTTGGCCAGCAGCGTCTTGCCGCAGCCCGGCTCGCCGACCAGCAGCACGCCGCGCGGAATGCGTCCGCCCAGCCGGGCGAACCGCTTGGGGTTCTTGAGGAATTCGACGATCTCGAAGACCTCCTCCTTGGCCTCATCGACCCCGGCGACGTCGGCGAAGGTGACGTGCGTGTGCTCCTTGGTGGTGATGCGATGGCGGCTGCGGCCGAAATTGCCCAGCATGCCCGCCCCGGCTCCGCTCTGGCGCAACTGGCGAAACAGCAGGAACCACAGCACGCCGAAGAACAGCAGCCAGGGCGCCACCTGCACCAGGATGGGCACCAGCACGCTCGTGTTGCGCTTGTCGACGATCTCGATCGGTTTGGGCGAGAGCTGGCTCATCTCCTGGGAGAATTCCAGGAAATGCTCGGCGACGAACGGCCAGCGCACCTTGACGCGGTTCGACTCGCGCTCCTGCGCGTCAACCCGCGGGCGGTTCAGCTCGGCTACGAAGGTCTGGTCGTCGGTTACTTCGATGCGCACCACGTCCCCGTCCTTGACGTGGTTCTTGAATTCGGTCGTGGAAATCTCGCGCGCGTCGCTCATGCCGCGGCTGAACATCACCAGCAGCATCACCGCCAGCGCCAGCACGATCACCCAGCTCAGCAGGCCGCGGGTCATCTTCATGGGCGGGCGCGGCGGCTCGCCATCGCCGCCTCGCGGAGCACCGGGTTTGCGATCGTCGTCGTTTGCCATCGGATTCTCGCCGGGGCGCCGGGTGCGCCGCACTCACCACTCATCGTACAGACGGGCGACAATCCGGTCGGCCATCTTGTCGATCACCTTCTGCTGAGCGTAGGCCTGACTCTCGCCCGCGGCCGGCAGATAATCCACCGCCTGAATCCGGGCGTCGTCCTCAACCAGGATCTCGCCGCTGCGCTGGTCCTTCCATTGCAGCCGGACGACCAGCGTCATTTGCATATCGCGCGGCACGCGCGTCACGAAGTCGCGCGCGAAGGCCGCCTGCCGCACCTCCAGCACTTCGCCCTTGAGGATCGTATCGGCCTTGTCCTTCGAGGCGAGCCGGTAGGGTGTATCGGTTCCGATGCGCTTCTTGACCGCCTCGGTCAGGGCGAATTCCAGGTCGCGGCGGAACTCCTTGGACTCGAAGATCTCCACGTGAACCGTGTGAATGCCCGGCCGATACAGCTTGCCCGAGCTGTACCCGCAGCCGCTGCATACCGCCAGTAGAACCGTGGCCGCTAACAGTGCCCGCGTCATGGAGCGCGCTCCGAGGGCCGTTCGGCCGGCTGGCTGTCGACGCCCGGCAGTTGGGGGACTTCCGGTTGCGTCGCGGCCGGCTGCGTCGTTGCGGCCGGAGCCTCCGGCTCGTCGATTTCGACGTTCAGCCCGCGCAGCTCCAAGCGGGCCTCGCCCGCCGCCAGCGTGCCCGGCCAGTCGCGCAACACCAGCCGATAGTAGTACTCCGCGGCCCCGGGGCGCCCGGCGCGGCGGTAGTAGCGGGCCGTTTCCAGGTCTTTCTCGGCGCGCTGCTGGCGGATGCCTTCCAGTCGCGTGTCGACCCGCTCGCGCTCGGCGTAAACGGGAAACGTGTCTCGCAGTTGGCGGTAGCGCTCCTGCGCTTCCAGCAGCGGCTTGTCGGTGTGCAAGACGCCTGGGAAGGTCGCCTCGGCCGACTCCGCTGACCGCAGCATGGCCGACTGCACGTAGCGGCCCGACGGATACTCGCGGGCCAGCAGCACGTATTCGTCCTGCGCCAGGCTCATGTCATCGTGCTCGAAGAAGTAATCGGCCTTGAGCTTCAGCGCCGTCTCGCCCATCCCCGAACCGGGCACGCGTTCCCAGACGCGGTCCAGAATTTCGACCCCGTCGTCGAATGCAGGCAGGCGGAAGATTTTCCAGAGGATGCGTTTTTCACCCGCCAGGAAGGCCCGCGCCACGTCCATTTCGCGCCGCAGGGCCGCGAAGTACAGGTCGCCCGACGTGTTCTCGACCACCGCGTCGTAGCTCTCGTAGGCGCGGAAGTAGTCCTTCTTGCCGAAACACGCTTCGCCCAGCAGGAACATCACCTCGTAGAACTGCTCGTCATCCGGGTGGTCCTCGACCCAACTGTCGAGCAGATCCTCGGCGTCGTCGAACTCGCCCAGCGCCAGCAACCGCCGGCCGTCGGCCAGGATCCCATCCGTCGGTCCGGATGCGGCCGGCTCCGCCGATGGAACCCAGACCTCCCGCTGCGGGTCGAGCGTTTCGCGCTCGGCGTACTTCTGCTGCGGCAGCGCGGCGTGCGTCGCCGCAACTCCCAGGAGCATCGACCCGACCACGAGCAGACCGCGGCGGCTGGCTGGCATGCGGCTAGTATAGGTGGCGCGCCGAGGGGTCACAACCGCCGCGGGCGAGCCCAGCCTGCCCAAGCCAACGCCGCAATGGAAGGGCCGGGTGAACCGGTTTCAGGCCGAGCCGGTGAAAACCGTCCCGCAATCCACGAAGCACAGCTTGTTGCCGAACGGGTCGCGCACGTAGAACGAGCGCTCGCCCCACGGGCGTATCGCGATCGCACCCGCCGGATCGCCGTGGATGTCGCCGGTTTCGAACGTCGCGCCCGCGGCGCGGCAGGCGGCGAACGTCGCTTCCAGGTCGTTGACGGCGAAGTAGAGCCATTCGGGGTTGGGAGTCGCGTCGAATGCCTCGCCATCAGCGCGCGGATCGAAGCACGCCAATATCGTGCCTTCGCAGTCGAAGTAGCGCCGCCCTTCGGATACCGCGATTGCCTTCACGCCGAGCACGCGGGCGTAGAACATCTCGGCCATGCGGATGTCGGTGACTGGTACGATGACGCGGAACAGACGGGTCATGCGACGCTCCCGCGAGTGATTTCGGTGCCGGGCGACACGCCGCTCGCGCGCGGCGACAGCGCGCGACGCGCGGCGGCTCGGAGGTCGAGGACGGCGTACAGGTGCCGCGCGCAGCAGGATAACAGCCTCCTCATCGCGACGCGCCAAACTACGTCGACTTCGATCGGCCTTCATGCAGAGTCCGCCCGGCGCGTCCGGCATCCGGCGTGCCTGGCGGACGGGACGCGCGCCCGACCCTGAAGTGCGCAGCTCGACCCACTCTGGCCTCGTCCGCGCGGCCCGCTATGATGCCGTTTCCGACCCGCGCGAAGCGGCCTGAACCTGACCTGTGCCGCCGCCTGCGCCAAGGAGCCTGAACGTGAACCGAGCCGCCGCCGAGGCCGCCGTCCTGAACGACATCGACGCGCCGGATTTCTATGGCGTGGACGGGCTGCTGACCGACGAGGAGCGCATCGTCCGCGACACCGTCGCCCGCTTCGTCGACGAACGGGTCCTGCCGATCATCGGCGAGTGCTTCGAGAAGGAGCGCTTCCCGATCGAGCTGGTCGCCGGCCTGGCCGAGCTGGGCGTCTTCGGCGTGACCTTCAAGGATTACGGCTGCGCCGGACTGAGCAACGTCGCCTACGGGCTGATCAACCAGGAGCTGGAGCGCGGCGACAGCGGCGTCCGCAGCTTCGCCAGCGTGCAGAGCAGCCTGTGCATGTTCCCGATCCACAAGTACGGCTCGGAGGAGCAGAAGCAGCGCTGGCTGCCGGAGATGGCGCGGGCCGAGAGGATCGGCTGCTTCGGGTTGACCGAGCCGGACGGCGGCTCCGATCCCGGCGCGATGAAAACCAGCGCCAAGCGCGCCGGCGGCGACTGGATCCTCAACGGCGCGAAGATGTGGATCACCAACGGCACGCTGGCCGACGTGGCGATCGTCTGGGCGAACACCGACGAAGGCATCCGCGGCTTTCTGGTCGAAAAGGGCATGCCCGGCTACAGCGCCCGCGACATCAAGCACAAGATGTCGCTGCGGGCGAGCATCACCAGCGAGCTGTTCTTCGACCAGGTGCGTGTGCCCGAGAGCAACCGCCTGCCCGAGGCGCGCGGGCTGGGCGCGCCGCTGAGCTGCCTGACGCAGGCGCGCTACGGCATCTCGTGGGGCGTGCTCGGCGCCGCGCAGGCCTGCTACCGCGAGGCGCTGGCCTTCGCCCGGCAGCGCGTCCTGTTCGGCAGCCCGCTCAGTCATAAGCAGGCGGTGCAACTGCGGCTGGCCGAGATGCTGCGGAAGATCACCACCGGGCAACTGCTGGTGCTCCAGCTCGGGCGGCTCAAGGACGCCGAGCGCATGCACCACAGCCATGTCTCGCTGGCCAAGTGGAACAACTGCCGGGTGGCGATCGATATCGCCCGCGACGCGCGCGACCTGCTGGGCGCCGGCGGCATCAGCACGGAGTGCGGCCCGATCCGCCACGCGCTGAATCTCGAGAGCGTCATCACCTACGAGGGCACCGAGACGATCCATCAGCTTGTCATCGGGCGCGAAATCGCCGGGGTGGCGGCGTTTTAGGGCCGTGCCTCGACGTTACCGCGCTGCATTCGAACCGCGCCGCGCCTGTACGGAAGCGGCCGAATCGACGGCCGCAACCGCGCGACGACCCTCCCCCATCCCCTCCCTGGAAGGGAGGCGGGTAGGACCGCGACGGCGTTACTCGGCGACGGCCCCACTCGGTCGCGGCGATACTCGGCGACGGCGTTGTCCGGCGACAGCATTACGCGGTGATTGACTTGGCCGCCGGCGCGGGCTTGGTGTGCAACCCCGCCATCACCCACTTGCGCGCCAGCAGCAGCCCGATCGGACTGGCCATGGCGATGCAGCCGTAAATGAACCAGAGCGTCTCCGTACGCAACTGGTCCGCGGGCACGCCGGCCGGGCAGTACGACTCGAGCAGCAGACCCGAGTAGAAGCCGGTCGTGCCCTTGGCCCGCAGCCAGGGGATGTTGGCCAGCCCCATGAACTGCGCCAGTCGTCCGGGCGGCGCCAGCTCGGAGGCGTACTCCAGGAAGCGGGCCGACCAGAGCGCTTCTCCGATCGAGAAGATCACGAAATACGTGATCAGCAACGTCAGGTTGGGACCGCTGCACAACAGGAACGTCGGCGCCGCCGACACCAGCGACCCAACGATCATCATGGTGTAGACGTTCGCTTTTCGGGTCAGGGCGGTGGCGATCGGAACGCCGAGGAAGATGATGGCCGGGTTGATCCAGTTCACCAGCCATTCCATGCGATCGCCGACAGCCTTGTCGTACGCTCGCAGGATGTATTCGGGCATGGTCAGCCACTGGTGCGCGAAGAGCGTCCGGACCGGCAGAAGCATGAAGATGAAGAAGACGAACCGGGCGTTGCTGAACGGTCCCTCGCTCAGGTAGTCCTTCAGCTTCTGCATCCGCGAGCGTGTGTCGCGCGCGCGCATCTGCTCGGCGGGATCCGGCCGCAGCTTGTTGTGCTCGATCCGCCGATTGAAGACCCCCAGCACCAGCAGTAACGTCAGGGCCGTAATGCCGGTGCAAACCCAGTTGACCGCGAGCACACCGCTGCCCGTCCAGCCGGCAAACCAGTTGACGATCGGGTCGGCTTGCGGGATCTCCGTCGACGGGCTGGTGGCGGCGGCCTGCTGCGCGGCTCGCACATCCTGCACGCCGGCGCGCAGCCACGACGACACCGCTCCGATCACGACGATGCCGGCGTTCATCAGCGCGTAGATCAACCCGTAACCCATCGAACTGGTCTTCTCGTCGGTGTACTGCTTAACGCCGGAATAGCAGACGGGCTGCAGAATCGCCTCGCCCAGCGCCACGATCAGCAGTGCGCCGATCACGGCCACGATCAGCGTGGCGGAGTGCATGCCCGGCGCGTAGCAATACAGCACGCGACCCGCCAGGCAGAGTACCAGCGCCGCGAGTATGGCCCGCCGCAGTCCAAACGACTCGGCATAGCTTCCCGCGCCGAGCATGAACAGCGTCACCAGCATCGTGAAGATCGAGACGAACCAGGACGCGTACGTATCGGCGATCTTCAGATCGCGCGTGATGTAGCTGTTCATCAGCGTCAGCACGCCGAAGTACGCCATCGATTCGATCACGAACGCGCCGATCACGACCCAGAAGCCCAGCGGCAGGCGAAACAGGTCGGTGAACGCCGCGAAGAAGCCGGCGGCGCCCGATGCTGACTGGGGAGCATTGGAAGAAGTCGAAGAGGCCACAGATCACCTCGCGATTGAATGGAGACCGCGCGGCTAGTGTAGCGGTGCCCCCGCCGAACGACGAGCCGATGGACCGCTCGCCAATGCCGTTGTGAATCCCCGCGACGTCCGCCTGGCGACGCTACAATCCGCTCAAGCTGAAAGGGCGTTCCATGCGAGCCTTGCCGATCCCGGCGGCCGGTGTGCGTCTGGCCGGTACGCGCCACGTCGCGGCCGCGCGGCCCGCATTCGCCATCATCCTGACCTTCGTGGCCCTGTCCGCCGCCTGCCGCAGCGGCGAGCGGGCCGGAAGCCCGGCGGGTCCATCGCGTGCGAACGCGTCCGAAAGCACCGCGGCCGAAGCTCCTGGCGAAGCTGGCACCGACCCGCCGGCAGCGGCAGGCTCGGCCGATGCCAGCGCGGATTTCACCCGCGACGCTGAGATCGGCTGTTCCCTGTGCATCTATCACATGCCCGACGCCGCTGACTGCGTGCTGGCCGTCAAGCTCGACGGCCGCGCGTATCTCGTCGAGGGCAGCGGCATCGACGACCACGGCGACGCGCACGCACCCGACGGGTTGTGCAACATGGCGCGCCCGGCACGTGTCAGCGGGCACATCGCGGCCGGCCGCTTCGTCGCTCGCAGCGTCGCGGCGCGCTGAGCTGGGCGAACTGAGCGGATCGGAACGTGGCGTTCGCGAGCTGGTCGCCGCAAGCGCCGCGAGCATGTAACGCGATGACGGAACCGTCTGCATGAGAATCGCCATCGCCCAGATCGCCCCCGTGCTTCTCGATCGCGATGCGACGCTGGCCAAGGTGGTCGCGTGGATCGAGCGGGCGGGCAATGCCGGTGCCGAGCTCGTGTGTTTCGGCGAAGCGCTCGTGCCGGGCTACCCGCTCTGGCTGAGCCGCACCGACGACGCCCGCTTCAACGCCGCCGATCAGAAGGAGCTGCACGCCGCGTACGTTTCGCAGGGCGTCGCGATCGGGCCGGCGGACGCACCCGGGGATCTCTGGAGCGTCTGCGATGCCGCCGGTCGCTGCGGCGTCGCGGTTGTGCTGGGTGTGGTGGAGCGAGCATTGGATCGCGGCGGGCATTCGCTGTTCTGCGCGCGGGTCATGATCGGGGGGACGGGGGACGGGGCCGGCCGCATTCTCTCCGTGCACCGCAAGCTCGTGCCGACCTACGAAGAGCGGCTGGCCTGGGCGGCGGGCGACGGGGCCGGGCTGGTGACGCATCGCCTGGCCGAGTTCACCGTGGGAGGGTTGAACTGCTGGGAAAACTGGATGCCGTTGGCGCGTGCGGCGCTCTATGCCGCCGGCGAGAACCTGCACGTCATGTTGTGGCCCGGGTCGGCCGGTTTGACGCGGGATATCACGCGCTTCGTCGCGCTCGAATCGCGCAGCTATGTCGTCTCGGCCAGCGCCGTGGTCCGCGCCGGGGATATTCCCGCGGAAACGCCGCAGCGCGCCCGGTTTGTCGGCGCCGAAGAGCTGCTCTATGACGGCGGGTCGTGCCTGGCCGGGCCGGACGGCCGCTGGCTGTTGGAGCCGGTCGTTGGCCGCGAGGAACTGCTGCTGGCCGAGCTCGACATTCGGCAGGTGTACGCGGAGCGGCAGAACTTCGATCCCGCCGGCCACTACGCCCGCCCGGACGTGCTGCGCCTGAGCGTGGACCGGCTGCGGCAGTCGGTCAGCGGGTAACCGATTTTCTTAATGCACCCCTACTGGTTGGGTTGCGTCGTTCGGAACCGCTGCGATAGCATGGCGTGCATCCGCAAGCCGGAGCCAAGCCATGAGCAGCGTCGCGGCTGGTCCCGATCGCTCAAGCGCGCCGGTCCTGAACGCGCGGGCCGAAGCTGAACTGTTCGATGCCTCGGGATCGGTTCGCACCGATGTTCCCTGCCGGCGTTGCGAATACAACCTGCGCGGGCTGCCGGGCGCCGGCCGCTGCCCCGAGTGCGGCACGCTGGTGGCGCTGTCGACCTACGGCGACTTTCTGCGCTTCTCCGATCCGCGCTGGCTCGAGACACTGGCGCGCGGCGTCCGGTTCATCCTGATCGGCCTGCTTCTGGCGATCCTGGCCAGTTTCGCCTCCGGCCTGCTGAGCGCAACGGTTGATCCAGTCGTCGGCGGAGTCGTGGGCTTCATGGGAAGCCTGCTGTCCGTATGGGGCGCCTGGCTGGTCACTGAACGCGATCCAAGCGGGCTGGGAGAGGCTCAGTACGGCCGCGCCCGCCGCCTGATCCGCATGACGCTGGCCGTGGGGCTGGTCGGCGGCGCGATCACGATCCTGATGCCCATGCTTGCGCCGAATCCACTCATGACGATGGTGCTTGCCGTCATAGCGGCGGTCGCCAGCCTGGCCGGAGTTATCGGCGAGTTCGCCAAGCTGACCTACTTCGCGAAACTTGCTCAGCGGATTCCCGACCCGAAGCTTGCGCGCCGGGCGCGCGTCCTGCGAGTCTGGTACGCGGGCACTCTCCTGGTCGTCCTGGTCGGTGCGGGAC
>CAYOHG010000056.1:0-10631 GCA_964403685.1 uncultured Planctomycetales bacterium | reverse complement strand
TCGCGGACCAGGCTGCGGATGTAGGTTCCGCGGCCGCAGGCGACTTCGAAATCCAGCTCGGGCCATTCGTAGCGCCAGACGTGAAGCCAGTAGATTTGCACGGGCCGGGCCGCCAGCAACGGTGCATGCCCTTTTCGCGCGAGCTTGTACGCCGGCCGGCCGCGCACCTTCAGCGCGCTGCTGGCGGGTGGCACCTGCTGCTGCGGGCCCTCGAACGCCGCGCACGTTTCGCGCACACGCGCGGCGTCGGGAATGTGAGCGACCGCGACCGGCTGGAGCGGCCGCTCGAGGTCGTAGCATTCGCTGGTTGCATCCAGCCACGCCACGGCCCGATAGATCTTGGGCTGGTCCATCAGCCGCTCGACCAGCTTCGTGGCTGCGCCCAGGCACACCAGCAGCACGCCTTCGGCCAACGGATCGAGTGTGCCGGCGTGGCCGCTCTTGCGCACGCCGGTGGCGGCCCGCACGGCGTAGAGCGCCTGGGTGCTGGTCGGTCCGGCCGGCTTGTACAGGTTGATGATTCCATCGCGCGTGGCGTTCACCGGGTTTCGCCTCAGGGGCGGCCGCACGCCGCTGCGCATGGCGCCGACAAGCGGTTCGAGATTTCGGGCTTGTGCGCGCGGCCGCCGCGCGGGAATAATAACGGCCGCGTGAATGGATGCATGCGCGAGGAGGTTGTCCCCTTGATTACGAAGCTGCGAGCAAACACAGCATGGCTGCTGACCGCGTTGTTGCTCCTGGAAGGATGCGTGGGCGCGCCTATGTCTGACGACGGCAACGGCGGCAGCGCCTCCCGGCGGCAGTTCCCGCTCGACACTCTGCCAACGACGACCATCAAGGTTCGCGAGACGAACGTGCGCGTCTGGTTGGCGACCAGCGACGCGCAGCATGCCGAAGGCCTGATGTTCGTGACCGAGGAGGAGATCGCCGACGATCAGGGCATGCTGTTTGTCTTTCCGGAGGAGGCATTCCGCGGCTTCTGGATGAAGAACACGATCACGTCGCTGGATATCGCTTTTGCGCGGGCCGACGGAACGATCGTCGCGACGCACACGATGCCCCCGCTCACCTTGAACACTTACCCGTCGTACGAGCCCGCCATGTATGCGCTGGAAATGAAGGCCGGTTCGCTGGCGCGGCTGGGCGTGGCCAGCGGCGACAAGCTGGAAATTCCCCCGCAGACGAGCGGAGCTTCCGGCGCGGCGCCGTAGCCGTCCACCAGCTTCGCACGGCAGCGCAGGCCTCATGCGGTCCTGTCCGGTTTGAGCGACCTTCCTCAAGCGGCGTCGAAGCCGCGTCGAATCCACAGTCAGGCGTCGGACGGTCCAACGCGCAGGATTTGCGTCCGCGGGGAGCCCGGCGAATGACGGACCATGACACTCCGTGCGTGTTGCTCTTTGAGGCCAGTGCCGGCCGAGCCCGGCCGCTGCGCGACAGTCTGCGCGAGCGCGGGCTGTCGTCGCACGCGTTTGATCTGAAGGAGCCGAACACCGCCCGTGCCGTGGGCGCAGCCGACGTTGCCGCGATCGTGCTCGGCCCCGGCGAGGCCCGGGGTCATGAGGCGCAGATCGAATCGCTGGTCGCGCGGCTGCGTGAGCAGCGCGTGGCCACGCTCCTGTGGTCCGCCGACAACTCGCTGGCGGCAGCAAGCGGTTCCGACCTTGACACCGCCGACCCACGCGCCTCCTGCGACGAGATCACCGGTCGCCTGGCGGTCCTGGCCCGCTATGCGCCCGTGCTTCGCCGCATGGACGCGGAAATGGAGCATCTCCAGCGCATCGCCAGGCAGCTCAACCGGCAGTTCGACGAAATGGACAAGGACATGCGTCTGGCCGGGCGGCTTCAGCATGAATTCCTGCCACGCGAGCTGGACCGAATCGCCCCGCTGCGCTTTGCGCAGCTTTACCGCCCGGCGGCCTGGGTCAGCGGCGATATCTACGACGTTTTCTGCGCCGATGAGCGCCGCGTCGGCGTGTTTATCGCCGATGCGATGGGTCACGGCACAGCCGCCGGCCTGATGACGATGTTCATCTGCCGCGGGCTGAGCGTGGTGCGCTCGCGCGGCAAGTCGCGCCGGCCGCTGCGGCCCAGCGCCGCGCTGGCCTTGCTGCACCAGGACCTGGCGCGGCTGGACCTGCCCGGCGCGCAGTTCGTGACCGCCGCGTACGCCCAGATCGACACGCAGACGCTCGAGATGAAGCTGGCCCGCGGCGGGCATCCCTACCCGCTGCACATCAACGCCGAGGGACGCATCCGCGAGCTGCGCTGTGACGGCACGCTGCTGGGCATTCCCGGCATCGCGCCGACGTTTTCCCAGAAGAACGTGAAGCTGCGCGGCGGCGACCGGCTGCTGTTCTATACGGACGGCATCGAGCGCCTGTTCTTCGCGCCGCGCGAGCGCGATGACGGGCCGGTCGCCTTTTCGCCGGAGTTGCAGAGCTGGGCGCGGCTCGGGGCGCGCGAGCTGGTCGAGGCGGTGAACGCTCACCTGGATCATCAGGAAGGTTCGCTTAACCCCGAAGACGACGTGACCCTGCTGGTGGTTGAGGTCGATAAGCGCTGATCCGATTCGCGGATTCGGCCGACGGCCCCGGGCTGATCCGGGCGGTCGGACGAGCGTTTGCTGCTGTTGGTCCAAGGCCTGGAAGGGCCGCGCGCCGCACACGCGGAACGGCCGCATGAATCCTTAGAGCAACTTCAGCCGCCGGCCCAGCCGGCCGATGGCAGCCGCAGGCCGCTCGGACGCGGCGCGGGACCGGGTCCGCCGCACGGCGGATTCCATCCGGTTGGGCGGCCGGCAGGCGATGCAGAGTTGATTGGACTGATTCACAGGTCGTTGTTGTCGTTGGTCGAATCGGCCGGCGGGCCCGGCGCGGTTGCAGAGGTGCGACGGCGGGCCGGTCTGGACGCCGACTGTGACTTTCGCATGGACGCGGCCTATGACGACGGGCAGTGGCGCCGCCTGCTGGCAGCGTCCTGCGAGGTGCTGAGCGTCAGTCCGGACGAGGCCGAGCTGGCGCTGGCCGACTGGTTCATGCGGGACGCCCAGATGCGTTGGCCGACGTGGTTTGCCATGGCGCGCACCGCGCAGGAGTTCCTCCAGCGGCAGCCGGCGATTCACAACAGCTTCGCCAGCGGCGTGTGCGATGCGCGTCAGCGCGCGGCGGTCTGCGACAAGTTCAGCGTCGCGGCGCAGCCGGGGCGACTGATCGTGTACTACCAGTCCCCTAACCGGCTGTGCGGGCTGTACCGCGCCTTGGCCCGCTGTGTCCTGGCGCACTACGGGGAGAGCGCTTCGATCACGGAGCTGGGCTGCCAGAAGCGCGGCAACCCGCGCTGCGAGATCTACATCGACTGGTTGGACCGGGAGGTTTGCTGATGGCCGCGACGAAAGCGCCGCCCAATCTGGACATAGAGGCTCTTCGCGCCGCGCTGGACGCGATTTCCAACCAGCTCTGCTACGCGGTCGACGGCCGGTTCGATTTCTCCATCCGCGTGGAAACGCACGACGAGTCGGTCCAGAAGCTCCAGATGCTCATCAATTACGTGCTGGACTCTGCCCGTCGGGCGCTGGACCAACTGAAGACCAGCGAGGCGCGCTTCGCCGAGCGCGTCCGCAATCACCCGGACGGTATCGCGACGCTCGACCCGTTGGGGCGCGTGCTGTCGCTCAATCCGGCGGCGGAGCTGCTGCTGGGCGTGACCGAGCGCGCTGCCATCAACCGTTCGGTCGGCGCGCTGGGCCTGCTGTGTTTGGCCCAGGCTCATCGAGACGCCTTGGCCGATGCGGAAGCCCCCGACGCTGGCGCTAACCGGACGCGGGTGGTGCCCATCACGGGCTCCGACGGCCAGAACCGGATGGTGGAAATCATGGCGGCCCGAGTGAGCGGGTGCTCCGGCTGGCATGTGCAGATCGTGGCGCGCGACGTTACCCGCCGTGAGTCGGACGCCGCCCGCCTCAGACTGCTTACCGTCGCGCTGGAAAGCGCCGCGGAGGCGATCGTCATCACCAATGCCGCCGGAACCATTGAGTGGGTCAACGAGTCCTTCACCCGCCTGACCGGGTACAGCCGCGAGGAAGCCGTCGGCGGCAACCCGCGGCTGCTGCGCAGCGGCCGGCAGGACGAGGCATTCTACCGAGAGATGTGGGGGCAGATATCCGGCGGGTCGGTGTGGAGCGGTCGCCTCCGAAACCGCCGCAAGAACGGCGAGCATTACACGGAGCGGATGACAATCACGCCCGTTCGCAGCCAAGGCGGGCAGATTACGCACTTCATCGCGATCAAGCAGGACATCACCGAGGAGATCGCGCGCGAGTCACAACGGGCGCACACACAGAAGCTCGAATCGATCGGCCAACTGGCCGCCGGGATCGCCCACGAGATCAACACGCCGACGCAGTACGTCAGCGACAACACCCGTTTTCTGAAAGACTCCGTCGGCGACCTGCTGAAGCTGGTGGAGCGGTTCAGCGAGATGCTCCGGCCCGGCGCGGAACGGCTGGATTGGAGCACGCGCGCGGCAACGTTGCAGGAGGCGCTGGCGGAAGCTGAGATCGACTTTCTGCGCGAGGAGATCCCCAAGGCGATCGAGCAGTCGCTGGAGGGGCTCGAACGCGTTACCCGGATCGTGCGGGCGATGAAGGACTTTTCGCATCCTACGCGCGACGAGCTGATGCCCGCCGACCTGAACAAGGCGATCGACAGCACGGTTACGGTGGCGCGAAACGAGTGGAAGTACGTGGCCGACCTTTCGCTGGATCTGGACTCCCGATTGCCGCTGGTGCCGGTCTCGTTGGGCGACTTCAACCAGGCGATTCTGAACCTGGTGGTCAACGCCGCCCACGCCATCGAGGACGTGCCGGGACGCGGGACGAGCAAGGGCCGCATCGTTATCTCGACACGCCGCGTGGATGGGCACGTGGAGATTCGGGTCGCGGATAGCGGGACGGGCATCGCTCCCGAGCACCGCGACAAGGTGTTCGACCATTTCTTCACGACCAAGCGCGTCGGCCGCGGCACCGGCCAGGGGCTGGCCGTGGCCCGCGCGGTCATTGTCGACAAGCATAAGGGTGCGCTCACGTTCGAGACCGAGCCGGGCGTCGGTACGACGTTCATCATTCGGCTTCCGTTGCCCGCAGCGGCTTCGCCGGAGAATCAGCATGCCGGACCCGAACCCCAACAGTCATCCGTCCCCGATGCGGCGCCGGATTCTGTTCGTTGACGACGAGCCCCGCGTCCTCAGCGGACTGCGCCGCCTGCTGCACCCGATGCGCGCGCAGTGGGACATGTCGTTCGCCGAGGGCGGCCAGCAGGCCCTGGCCATGCTCGACCAGCAGCCCTACGACGTGGTCATCACCGACATGCGCATGCCCGGAATGGATGGTGCCACGCTGCTGGCGGAGGTTCGTCAGCGGCTCCCGCGGGCTGTGCGGATCATCCTCTCCGGGCAGTCGGACAAGGAGCTGGTGCTACGCTCGGTCGGCCCGGCGCACCAATACCTGGCCAAGCCCTGCGAACCCGAGATTCTGCGACAGACCATCGAGCGAGCCTGTGCACTGCGCGACCTGCTCGACAGCGACGCGGTACAGCGCGTCGTCGGTGCGATCGAGTCCCTGCCCAGTCTCCCCGAGCAATATGTCCGGCTGCAAACCGAGCTGCGCTCCGCGGCGCCGTCCATCGCGCGAATCGGGCGCATCATCGAAGAGGACCTCGGCATGACGGCCAAGATCCTCCAACTGGTCAACTCGGCGTTCTTCGGTCTGCGCCGGCACGTCTCCGAACCGGCCGAGGCCGCCAAATTGCTCGGAACGGAGACGATCTCCTCGCTGGCCCTGTCGATGAACGTGTTCCGCCAGTTCTCCAAGGCCGAAACCGCGGGCCTGGACCTTGAATCGCTCACCAGCCACAGCCTGCGCGTCGCGACGCTGGTGCGCGCGATTTGTCGGGCGGAAAAGGCCGGCGCGTCGGTGGCCGACGACGCCTTTCTCGCGGGAATGCTCCACGACGCCGGAAAACTGATCATGGCGCAAAGCTGGCCGCAACAGTACCGCCAGGTGCTTCACGACGGTAGCGGCGAGTGTCCGGTCGCCATCGAGACGCGGCTGTTTGGCGTTTCGCATGCCGAAGTCGGAGCCTATCTCTACGGGCTGTGGGGGCTGCCGAACTCGATCGTGGAAGCCGTCGCGTTTCATCACGCCCCGGCGCGGCTTCCGGTCGCCTGCTTTTCGCCGCTGGTCGCGCTGCACGTTGCCAACGCGCTGGACCAGCCCGACACCGGCCCTGCGCGCGACACGCGAATGCTGGATCACGACTACCTCGACCGCGCCGGACTTTCCGAGCGCTTGCAAGTCTGGCTGGGCCTGGTGCAGCAGGGGGTCGGGGCATGAAGGGCCGCATTCTCTGCGTGGACGACGAGTCTAACGTGCTGGACGGGCTTCAGCGCCGCTTGCGCCGCCAATTCGAGCTGGAGACCACGACCGACGCCGTCGCGGCGCTGGAGCGCATCCGCCAGGGCGAAAGCTTCGCAGTGGTGCTGTCCGACATGCGCATGCCGCAGATGGATGGGGCCACTTTCCTGTCGCAGGTTCGGCAACTGGCGCCCGATACCGTGCGGATCATGCTGACGGGCTGCTCCGAGCTGAGCGTGGCGGTGGAGGCCGTCAATGACGGAAACGTGTTCCGGTTTCTCACCAAGCCGTGCGTGCCCGAGGTGATGGTGCGCGCCCTGGAGGACGCGCTGCGCCAGCACGAGCTGCTGCGCAGCGAGCGCGTGCTGCTCGAGCAGACGCTGCGCGGGGCGATCAAGGTGCTCTGCGAGGTGATGGCGACGGCCAATCCGTTTGCGTTTGGATGCGCCAGCCGCATCCGCGGGCTGGTGCGCTCGATTGCCGCCGAGCTGTGTCTGGAATCGGCCTGGCGGTGTGAGCTGGCGGCGATGCTGGCGCCGATCGGCACGATCGCCGTGCCGCAAGCGGTTCTGGATCGTGCGTATCGTGGCATACCTCTGGCGCACGCCGATCGCAAGGCGCTGGACCAGGCGCCCGCGCTGGGACAAGCTCTACTCTCGCATATCCCGCGGCTGGAGTCGGTCGCACAGATCGTGGGTCAGCAGAACGACGAATCGCCCGAGGCCCCGGTCGAAGTGCGCTTGCTGAGATTAGCCATCGAGTTTGATCGGCTGCGGCAGCAGGGGCTCGACGACGTCGCGGCGGTCACGCACCTGCGCACGCGCCCGCAGCCCTGCGACCCGAAGTTGCTGGCAGCGCTGGAGTCGGTGCTGCGGGTGGAGGACCACTTTGAGCCGCGGGCCGTGATGGCCGCCGACTTGCAGTGTCAGATGCTGCTGGCCCGCGACGTGTGCACCCGCGACGGAACGCTACTCGTGCCGCGCGGACAGGAGGTTACGCTCGGCCTGCGCCAGCGGCTGGTGAACTTTGCCGCCGGTGGCCAGCTGGAGGGTCCGATTCACGTGCTGGTGCGTATCCCGCGCCCCAAGGCCGGGCACGCCGAGAGGGCTCCAGCGCCGGCCATCGCCGTGCCGGTGGTGCCCGCCGGAGCCGGTTGAGTCAGGCCCGCGAGTCCCAGGTCGGGTCCTGTACGCCGCGGGCGTGGTTCTGAACGCGCGCCATGACGAATAGTGCGTCGGAAAGACGGTTCAAATAGCGGGCGACGTGTGGGCCGATCGGCTCGTGTTCGGCCAGCCGCAGCACCTCGCGCTCCGCCCGTCGGCAGGTGGCCCGGGCGACGTGCAGGTGCGCGGCGGCGGCGGTCCCACCCGGGAGAATGAAGTTCTCCAGCGGCGGCAGCGGCTCATTGAGGCGATCGATCAATTGCTCGAGCGCTTCGACGTGCCGGGGCTGGATGGTCGGCACCGGTCGTTGTGCCTTGGCTGCTTCGGGCACGCACAGGTCCGAGCCGGCGTGAAACAGCTCGTTCTGAATCGCCCGCAGCGGGGCGACCAGCTCGGGCGCGAGGTCCAGCGTCAGCGCGGCTCCGATCAGCGAGTTCAGCTCGTCGACGGCGCCATAGGCCGCGATGCGCAGCGAGGTTTTCGGAACGCGGGTTCCGTCGCCCAGCGCGGTACTGCCGTCGTCGCCGGTGCGGGTGTAGATGCGGGTCAGTCGTGGCACGGGCTGGCCTCCTGCGTCCGTTGCGCCGGGTCCGATAGCGCCAGCGCAGATGCTAGCGGCTGGGCCGGGTCATTTCCGCCCGTGGCGCCTCAATGTTTCGTAGACTCCCGGAGTAAGGAATCGAGCGTCATCAGCCGTTCGGAATGCACCGGCGGGCAACGATCGGGCAGGAGTTCCCACTCATGGTCAATGAATCCTGGAAGCGCACATTCCTCGACAAGCTGAACAAGGCACAGGCCGAGTGTGCCAATCGCTTTGAGCAGGCGCTCGAGGCGCAGGTCGTGCCGGCGTTCGACGAGCTGACACCGTTCTTGCGCGACAACGGGTTCAAGGTCAGCAGTCCGCTGCGTGAGCAGGGCCGGCGCTCGTTCAAGTTCGAGCTGGCTGAGAATGCGTACTTGCTAATGATCTTCCGCTTCTGCGGCGTGGGCGAGTTTGAGCTGCGCTGCGAGACATTCGTGCCGGGCCGCGACCCGCTGCTGAAGAAATCCGTCGGCCGCCTCGCCGATTTGGACGAGCGTTGGTCGCACGAGCAGTTCCAAAGCGGGTTAGACCGCTTTGTCGGCATGCTGGGCGGGCAGCACGCAGAGGCGCCCGACTTCGAAGCCGAATTGGCCGCCGTCTGACGGCCCACCTCGCCGGCTGCGTGCCGGCAGGACCGACGCACGTGCGGACCGGGCGCTCCCGGCCGGGCGTGCGTCTCGTCATGTGCGCTCGGTGCCGCCGCGAATCGCGGGCCGCCTACCTTCCCCGCGAAGCCGGTTGGCCGCGCCGCCGCCATTCGCAGGCCGCGTTCTTGTTCACCAGCTCACCCAGCTTGCGGCACAGGACCGCCGACATGGTTCGGCAGATTCCCGCGGTCTCGGCCGGGGGAAATGCCGCGTGCGGACAGACGAAGTCACAGTAGGTTGGGACGGCGATTTCGCTGGCCGGTCGTTTCGGTTTGCGTGGCACGCGGTTCTCTCCGTCGCGTAGGTGAAAGGCCCCGAGCCAACGGCGCTCGGCGTCGCCGGCCACGGGGCACCCGCACGGATACCATCGTAAGCGAGCCGCGGTCGCGGCGCTCCAGGATCGGTGGCTGAGGCGAATTGGCGGGTCGGGTCGGGCGGGGTACCTTCTACGGAATGTCGCAGACGGCGTTCATCCTCATTCTGCCCAGCGTGGAAGCCAAGGGGCAGCGGCTGCACGAGCTGCTGCGGCGCGAGCACGGCCATTCATGCCGGGTGGTCGCGTCGCTGGATGATGCGCTGAACTCGATTCGGGCGCGCGTGCCGGACGTCGTCGTGGCGGTCTCGCCGCTGAATGGCCGCGACGTGCTGGCTCCACTGGTGGAACTGCTGGACGTGATCGCGCCGGATGCGACGCTGATCGGGCTGGGCACCGATGGGGCCCCACCGCCGCCGGCTGCGCGGCGCGTGCAGTATCTGGGCTTGCCCAACCCGGTCGACGACCGCGAGCTGGGCGGCCCGATCGGCGCCGGGGCCCGCAGGGCGGTCGGGCGGCACGAAGACCGGCTGCTGAAGGCGACCCTGGAGCAGGCCGCGATCGAGCCGTTCGAGGGGCTGGTGGGCGCGTCGCCGCAGATGCACCGCATTGTTGAGCGCATCCGCAAGGCGGCCCGCAACAAGCTGACCGTTCTGCTGCTGGGCGAAACCGGCACGGGCAAGGAGGTCATTGCCCAGGCGATCCATCGGCAGTCGGACCGCGCCCGTAAGCCGTTTCTGGCGCTCAACTGCGCCGGCCTGAGCGAGACGCTGATTGAGAGCGAGCTTTTTGGACACACCAAGGGCGCCTTCACCGGTGCCTTCTCCGATCGCAAAGGCAAGTTTTTGGCGGCCGACGGCGGCACGCTCTTTTTGGACGAGATCGGCGACATGCCGCTGGCCATGCAGCCCAAGCTGCTGCGGGCGCTGGATCAGCGCGAGCTTACCCCGGTCGGGTCGAACGACGTGCTGCGCGTCGACGTGCGAGTGATCGCCGCGACCAATGCCGATCTAAGCGAAAAGGTAAGTAAGGGGCAGTTCCGCGAGGACCTTTTCTACCGTCTGCGGCACTGGGTGATCCAGGTACCGCCGCTGCGCGAGCGTCGCGAGGACATTCCGCTGCTGGCGCACCACCTGCTGCGGGCGGCGAACCAGGAGCATGGGCTTCAGGTCGAGGGCATCAGCAGCGACGCGATGAGCCTGCTGACGAAGTACCACTGGCCGGGCAATGTGCGCGAGCTGCGCAACGTCATTGACGCAACCGCGTGCGAGGTCGAGTCGCGCGCCATCGTCGCGGACGACCTGCCGCTGGAAATCCGCGGCTCGCGCGAGCTGGCACCGGTGGGATTCAGCGGACTGGTCGGGCTGACGATGGACGAGATCGAGCGGCTGGCTATCGAGCGCACGTTGATCGCGACCGCCGGCAACCGCGAGCAGGCCGCCAAGATGCTCAACATCGGCACGCGCACGCTCTATCGCAAGCTGAAGGAATACGGGATGGACGCGGCCGGCGGCGG
>CAYOHG010000055.1:0-10724 GCA_964403685.1 uncultured Planctomycetales bacterium | reverse complement strand
CGGCTGAATCACGCTCCAACGACCTGGAGGCCGAGCTGTTCGCCCAACTGCGCGAGCGGACCGTCGGGTTCATTCCGCGGCTTCAGCAGGCCGCCGGCGCGCTGGCGGCGCTGGACGTGCTGGCCGGCTGGGCCGAGCTGTCGTTGCAGCGGCGCTACTGCCGGCCGGAGTTTGTCGAGTCCGCGGTGCTGGAAATCACCGACGGCCGGCACCCGGTGCTCGACCCGCTGCTCGCGGGCGAATTCGTCGCCAATGACACGCTGCTGGCCGGACGCGAACCGCGGAGCGCGGGCGTTGAACCCGCCGAACACTCTGGCGGCGCCGCCGCGCACCCCGCACTGTGCCTGATCACCGGGCCCAATATGGCCGGAAAGAGCACCTACATTCGGCAAGTCGCCCTGCTGACGCTGCTGGCGCACTGCGGCTGCTGGGTTCCGGCCCGCCGCATGCGGCTCGGCGCGGTGGATCGCATCTTCACGCGCGTCGGCGCCAGCGATGAGCTCACCCGCGGACAATCGACCTTCATGGTCGAGATGCTCGAGACCGCCAACATCCTGCACAACGCATCGCCGCAGAGCCTCGTCATTCTCGATGAGATCGGCCGCGGCACCAGCACGTTCGACGGCCTTTCGCTGGCCTGGGCGATTACCGAATACCTGGCGAAGCTCGGATGCCGCACGCTGTTCGCGACGCACTATCACGAGCTGACCGAGCTGGCCGAGCTGGTCGAGGGCGTCGCGAACCTCAACGTCGCGGTGCGCGAATACGAGGAGCAGGTCGTGTTCCTGCACCGCATCGTCACCGGCGCGGCCGACCGCTCGTACGGGCTGCACGTCGGCAAGCTGGCCGGCCTGCCGCGGACCGTTCTGGAACGCGCCAACGCGGTGCTGGTCGAGCTGGAAAAGACCTTCGATCGCGAGTCGCAGCGGCCGGTGCTGGCCGCCGTCCAGCGCCGCCGGCAGCGTCAGCTCCGCCTGTTCGAGGAGCCGGAAGAACAGGTCGTGCGCGAGCTGCGCGAGCTGAGCGCGACGCCCTCGGACCCACAGGCCGCCGCCGAACTGGTCCGCCGCTGGCGGGCGCTGCTCGGCGCCGTCGACGGGCGCAGCGCGGGGGGCTCGCCGTGAGCGGGCTGAAGCGTCCGGACCGCTGGTTCGCGCTGGCCCTGATGCTGCTGGCCGCGGGCGGTGCCGTGGCGTTGTATCAACCCGGAAGCGTCGTCGCCGGCGAGCGCGAGGCGACGTATTTCCGTTCTCTGCAACTCTGGCAATCAGCGTTTGACGCACTCAGCGCCGCCTGTGGCGTGGGGCTGCTGCTGCGCGACTTTGAATCGAGCTATACGGAGCGCGGCCGCTGGATTCTGGCGGCGATCGGCACGGGCGGTGCGCTGCTCTACCTGTTGGCGAACTGGCAGGCGGTGCGGCGCGCGGGGCCATCTCTGACGACCTGGCGCAGCCCCGGCGCAATGTTCGTACTGGTTTCGTTTGCCGGTTTGATTCTGGTTTCGGTGGCGATGTTCGTCGGAATCCGGCCCGCCCAGTGGCGTACGCAGGCGCTGGCGGGCGTCTGCGTGAGCGCGTCGCTGGGATTCGCACCGGCTGAGGCGCGCGCCGCCACCGCCTGGGCGGTGCCACTCTGTTCGTGGCTGGCAGCGCTGGGCTGGTCGAGCTATGCGCTGCTGGTTCCGAGCGTGGCGCGCGCCTGCCTGCGGGTGCGAGCGGCGCTGTGGGTGCTGGTTACGTATTCGGCCCTGCTGCTGGTCGCCGCGCTGCTCATCGCGCTGCTCGAACAGCCGCGCGGCGATGCGGGATTGCGCAGCGATGCGCCCCCGATGGCCGGCCAACAGCCTGGCCAGGCGAGCACAGCCTGGCTCGCCCTGCTGCAAGAGAAGGGTGCGGCGGCGATCAGCGCCGCGGGCTCCGGCGTGGCCACCATTCCGCTGGGTGATCGGCAGACCAGCGACGGCACGCTGATCGTGCTTTCGCTCGTCGTGCTGCTCGGCCCCGTGGGGCTGTCAGCCGGCGGAGGCGTGAGTTGGATGCTATGGCTCTGGGCGGCCTTCGCACTGCTAGCCGGGCGGCATGCCCGCGCGTCGGCGGAACTGGCGCGCTGGTGTCACGCTGGTCTGGTGACGGTGGTGGCGATCTTCGGGCTGGCGCTGGTCGGTGCCCTGGGGTTGCTGACGATCGAGTCGCTGACGGCCAGCGGGTTCACTCCGGCGCCGACGTTCGCCGAAGCGCTGATGGATGCATCGTCGGCGGTCGGCGGGGCCGGACTGAGCGCCGGGCTGACCGCCGCCGTCACCAGCCCAAACCTGGCCAGCGGGCTGAACCAGCCGATCAATCTCTACGCCTTTGGAATGCTCTGGCTGATGCTGCTGATGCTGCTGGGGCGGCTACTGCCGCTGCTGGTGCTGTCGCGGCTGTCAGAATCCGAGGAACACGCCCGCGGTCGCGATCGTCAACCCGCGGCGTAACCGGCTCTACTGAGCGGCAGTTTCTGCCGATCAACCGCCCCGGCACGATCTGCCGATAACAACCGGGAGGCCCTGCCCGGCGGCCCTACGGCCTGGCGGGATACGTCCAACAACCGCCTGACCATCTGAGCTTATGGGGGGCTGAGCGTCGTGGAAGGTTCCGAGTCGCCGCGCGACGTGGGTGCGAGCCGAGGATGAGCCAGTCTCAGCGTCGTGTCGTTCTCGGGGTCATCCTGGCGCGGGCCGGCAGCAAGGGGCTGCCCGACAAATGTGTGCGCCCGCTCAGCGGTCGGCCGCTGATCGAATACACCTTCGACCATGCCTTGGAGGCGCGCTCGCTGAGCGCCGTGCTGCTTTCGACCGACTCACGCGTGGCCATGCAACTGGCCGCGGCGCGCGGCATCGACGTCATAGCGCGGCCCGCGGAGCTCGCCGGCGACACAGCCACCGTGGACGCGGCAGCGCGGCATGCGGTCGAGTCATGGGAGCGCACCAGCGGACGCCGCGCCGACGCGGTCGTCCTGTTATACGGCAACATCCCGGTGCGTGCGGCGGGGGTGATCGACCGCGTCGTGCAGCATCTGCTGAACAGCGGTGCGTGCTCGGTCCGCACCGTTGCGCCGATCGGCAAGCACCACCCGGACTGGCTGCACCGGCTCGATGGTGACCGGCTGGTGCAGTTCCGCGCCAACAGCATCTACCGCCGCCAGGACCTGGAGCCGCTGTATTACCACGACGGCGCGGTCGTCGCGGTGACGCGCGCCGCGCTGTTCGATGCACTGTCGCACCCGCACGATGCGCACGCGTTCTTCGGCCATGACCGCCGCGGCGTCGTGCAGCGCTGTGACGAAGCCGTGGACGTGGACGAGCCAATCGATCTGCTCGTGGCCGAGGCGGCGCTCGCGGCGCGGGCCGGGATCACAGGTGACCGGCGCGCGGGTGTGCCCCCGTACGTAGCGCCCGCATTGGCGGACTCAGGGCTCGCGGTGAACATCGGCGCGCGGACGATCGGGTCGGCGCACCCTGCGTACGTGATCGCCGAGGCGGGCATAAGTCATGGCGGTGAGGTCAACACGGCGCTGCGGATGATCGACGCCGCCGCGGCCGCCGGCGCCAACGCGGTGAAGTTTCAGATCTTCACGGCGACGGAGCTGGCCACACAGCAGGCGCCACTCGCCGCGTATCAAGGGGCCGCGGGCGTGCCTTCGCAACGCGAGCTGTTGCACCGCCTGGAATTGACCGACGCGAACTTTCGGCGCCTCGCGGAACACTGCCGCGCGCGTCAGGTGGACTTCCTTGCGACCCCATTCTCTACGGCCGATTTGGAACGGCTCTTGAAGCTGGGCGCGTGTGCCATCAAGGTCGCTTCGACCGACCTGAACAACCTGCCGTTGCTGCGGCGCATGGCGGACAGCGGGCGCGCCGTTGTGCTCTCCACCGGCGCTGCTACGGTGGCGGAGCTGGATACAACCGTGGCGGCCCTGCGATCCTGGGGCGCCGGCGACCGCTTGGTACTGTTGCACTGCGTCAGCAGCTATCCGACCCCGCTGGAAGCGGCAAACCTGCGGGCGATCGGTGCCCTGCGGGCGCGCTTCGGAGTGCCGGTGGGCTACAGCGACCACACGGTCTCGTTGCATGCCGGCGGATGGGCGGTTGCGCAGGGCGCTTGTGTGATCGAGAAACACTTCACGCTGGACGCGCAGGCGGCCGGCCCGGATCAGGTCGTTTCGCTCGAACCGGCCGGGCTGCACGCGTATATCGATGCGATCCGATCCGCCGAGCGGGCGCTCGGTGCGGGCGGCCTCGGACTCCAGGCGATTGAACGAGACGTTCGGCGCGTGGCGCGCAAGAGCATTGTTGCCGCGGCCGATTTGAACGCGGGGGACGAGATTACGCTGGAGCGTGTGGCCATCAAGCGACCGGGGGATGGCATCGCACCGGATCAGATGGAGCGTCTGTTGGGCCGGCGGCTGCGTCAGGCCGTTCCAGCCGACGCGCCTCTGACGTGGGAAATGTTCCGGTGAGCCGGGCCGCCCGCCTGCCCCGCACGCGCGTCGCCGTTGTAACCGGCTCGCGGGCTGAGTACGGCCTGCTCACTTCGGCGATGGCGGCGATTCGCGATCACCCGCGCCTGCACTTGCAGTTGGTCGTCACGGGGATGCACCTGCTGCGGTCCTTCGGAAACACGGTCCGCGAGATCGAGCGCGACGGCTGGAAGATCGACGCGCGCGTCGCGATGCAGCGCGGCGACGATTCGGAGGCTGACCAGGCCGTTGGACTGGCTCGTGGCGTGGGCGGCGTGGCCGAGTTCCTGTGCGCGGCGCGCAGCGACCTGGTGCTGGTGCTCGGTGATCGCATCGAGGCCCTCGCCGGCGCCCTGGCCGCCGTCACCACCGGCCGCGTGCTGGCGCACATCCACGGCGGCGACGTGGCCGAAGGCGACCTGGACGAGTCCATCCGCCACGCGATCACCAAACTGGCGCACGTTCACTTTCCGGCGACGCGTGCGGCTGCCGAGCGCATTCGGAGGCTGGGCGAACCGGCGGAGCGGATCATCGTGAGCGGGGCGCCCGGATTGGACCGGCTGCGCGCGCGTATCGCCGAGGGGACGGCGCGAAACGGCCCCAGCGGCGAAGCGCTGGTTGTGCAGCACGCCTACGGGCGGCCCGCGGCGGTTGAAGCGGCGGCGGCGGAGGCGGTGTTGCGAGGCGTCGGCGAGGCCGGGCTGGCGGCGCACGTCATCTACCCCAACAGCGACCGCGGGAACAGCGGGGTGATTCAGGCGATCGATCGCTGCATGCGCATGGCGCAGCGCCGGCATGTTCCGTTCACGGTTCATCGCTCCCTTCCGCGTGACGCGTTTTTAGACCTGCTGCTGCGGGTCGACGTACTGGTGGGCAATTCGTCCTGCGGCCTGATCGAGGCACCGTTTGCGGGGACGCCCACGGTCGACGTCGGCGACCGGCAGGCGGGGCGCCAGCCCGGCGGGCCCAGCATTGTTCACGCCGGCGAGTCCACCGACGAGGTCCGCGCAGCCATCGAGCGGGCCCGGCGATTGGTGGTGCCGCGCGGTACCGCCAGCCCCTACGGCGACGGACTGGCCGGTCGGCGAATCGCCGATGCGCTGGCCGGCCTGCGGCTCACTCCGGGCCTTCGCCGCAAGCGCATTACGTATTGAAAGCGGCCTGCCGCGCCGATGCGCCGCCGGGTTTCAGGCCCCACGACGCGGGCTATCAGCCCCGGCCGAGCGGGCCACAGCGGCCGGCGTCGACGGGGGGATCCCAATTCCGGTTTTTGCGGGCGGTGATTTGAAACCAGCGGTTTTGATTGCCTAGGATTGGGCGAATCGGCGGTGTTCGCATGCCGTCACAGCGCCCGGGAGGTGCTGTGTCCGTGCAGGCGCTGCGTACCGTCAGCGGCGTAGCGCTCTCCCGCGGGTTTTCCGCCCGCGAGCGTCCGTGCGGTTCCGGATACGGAAGGAAGTTTCGCGCCCGTTCGGACGCGAAACCCGGGAAAGGTGCGCTTGCGCCGGGAGCATCCCCACAGGGTGCCCCTGGACATGTGGATGGAGAGGGAATCATGAAGCTCGGTCACGTCGCCGCCGGCGTGGCGGCGTCCGCTCTTGCGTGGACGGCCGCCGCGGACCAGCTCGTCTGGGACAACTATCCCGGGGGAACATACGAACCGCTCACGACCATGAGTTCGGAGCGGAACACGCAAATCGTTGAGCCTTCCTACAGCGTGGAAGACGTGCAGCTTTCGGCCGCAAACGTTCCGATCACACGCCTCGAATGGGTCGGCGCGCGAACGCTCACACCCGGCTTCTCGAAGGCCGACGTGATCTTCCTCGACAGCGAGTTCGACACGATCGCCGAGTATCAGAACCTCACCACGATCAGTCTGGCGGACGTCATTCCCGATCCCAATCCCGATCCAAGCGTCAAGACCTACATCGGAAACATCACCTTTGACGAGCCGATCCTGCTGCCCAGCGCCTACTTCTACGTGGGAGTGCGGCTGGTCGGCGACGGCACGTTTCAGGGCCGCAACTACTGGGTGACCCACAGCACCGACGGCACCTTGTTCGGCAGCACCGGCGGCTACTTCAAGAATGCCACCCTGGGGGCACCCTACTGGCGCCCGGCCAGCGATGTCTGGAACGGCACCTTCGACGGCACCAGTCCGCCGTTCGAGTTCGCCTTTCGGCTCTACGCGGTTCCCGAGCCTGCGACGCTGGCGCTTCTAGCGCTGGGCACGCTGGGCGCGCTGCGTCGTCGCTAGGAGGTCCAGATCGGATAGAAGTCGCCGGCGGCGCGTTGTCGCTGGGTCGTGGTTTCAATACGATCGGTTTCGCTCGTTCTATTGATTTCTCGCCGGGCTCCCCTTACCGGTCCGCAATTGAGTGCGGGGCCGGGCGGCCGGAAAGCAGGAACGTAGTGTGAACCGATCGTTTTTTTGCGCCCGTCGCAGGTCAAGCTGACGTACCTGGCCGCCCCGGTCGTGCCGCTGTCGCAAAGACCGGAGCACGCATGCTTACCATCGCCACCTTTGTCGACGGCCGATTCCGGCCGCCGGCTTCCGCCGTGTATCTCGACGACATCGACCCCGCCACCGGGCAGGTTTGCGCACGCGTTCCGGACAGCGATGCCCGCGACGTCGAGTCGGCGGTCGACGCCGCGCAACGCGCGTTTTCCGGCTGGTCGCAGACCCCGGCCGAGCAGCGCAGCCGCGCGCTGATGCGGCTGGCTGAGCTGGTGGAGCGCGAGCTCGGTTCCCTGGCGCAGATCGAGTGTTTCGACACGGGCAAGCCGCTTTCGCGCTGCCGATCGGTCGACATTCCGCGAGCCGTGCAGAACCTCCGTTTCTTCGCCGGCGCGATCCTGCATGCCCGCTCCGACCTGCACGTCAGCGAACCCGACGCGCTGAACTACACGCTGCGGCAGCCGCGCGGCGTGTGCGGCCTGATTGTGCCCTGGAACCTGCCGCTGTACCTGCTGACCTGGAAAATCGCGCCGGCGCTGGCCGCGGGAAACACCGCGGTGGCCAAGCCTTCGGAAGTCACTCCGCTCAGCGCACATCGCCTGGCCGAGCTGAGCCTTGAGGCCGGTCTGCCGTCGGGCGTGCTCAATATCGTGCACGGGCTGGGCGCCAAATGCGGTGCGGCAATCGTAGGCGACCCGCGTGTCAGCACGCTGTCGTTCACCGGCGGCACAAAGACAGGCGCCGCGATCGCGTCCGCCGCGGCGCCGCTGTTCAAGAAAGTGTCGCTGGAGATGGGCGGGAAGAACCCGAACATCGTCTTCGCGGATTGCGATCTCGTCGCCGCGGTTGAGGGCAGCGTACAGGCCGCGTTCGCCAACCAGGGCCAGATTTGCCTGTGCGGATCGCGCCTGTTGATCGAGCGCTCGGTTTTCGACGAGTTCTCCCGCCGATTCTGCCGGGCCGCCGCCGGGCTGCGCCTGGGTGACCCGCTGGATCCGCAGACGCAGCAGGGGGCGCTGGTGTCGGCGGCACAGCTTGACAAGGTGCGCTACTACGTGGAGCTGGCGCGCACCGAAGGCGGCGCGATCGCGCTGGGTGGAACGTCGCCGCCGCCGATCAACGAGCGTTGTCGGGGCGGGTTCTTCTTTCAGCCGACCGTCATCACCGGGCTGGGGCCGCTGTGCCGCACGAACCAGGAGGAGATCTTCGGACCGGTGGTGACGCTGCAACCGTTCGGCGATGAACGCGAGGCGATCGAGCTGGCGAATGCGACGGTTTACGGCCTTTCGGCCAGCGTGTGGACAAGCGACGTGCATCGGTCCCATCGCGTCGCCGAGCGGCTCGAAGCCGGAACGGTCTGGGTCAACTGCTGGCTGCTGCGTGATCTGCGGGTACCGTTCGGCGGCATGAAGCAGAGCGGCGTCGGCCGCGAAGGGGGCGAGGAGGCGCTGCGGTTTTTCACGGAACCGAAGAATGTCTGCCTGCGGGTGGCGCGGTGAGGCGCGCGGGCAGAATGGCGGAGCAGTAGCGGGAGTCAACCTCGTGAGCGAAACGTCGCGGCGGAGCGCGCTCGGCATCTTTCTTGACGTCATCGAGCGGGTCGGTAATCGCCTGCCCGACCAGGCCAGCATCTTTGTTCTGCTGGGGGCGCTGACATTACTGGCGTCCTGGCTGGCGGCGAGTTTCGGCTGGTCGGTGATGCACCCGATTCGCCAGGAATCCGTGGCCGCCTTCAACCTGCTCGGGCGCGACGGGCTGCAATGGGTGTTCGCCTCGGTGGTGACGAATTTCACGGGCTTTGCGCCGTTGGGAACCGTGCTGGTCGCGATGATCGGCGTCGGAGTGGCGGAAAAGACCGGCCTGTTCGCGGCGCTGCTGAAGTTGACGGTCACATCCGTGCCGCGCTGGCTTGTGCCGCCGACGGTGATCTTCGCGGGAATTAACGCGAACATCGCCTCGGATGCCGGCATCGTGATACTCCCGCCGCTGGCGGCGCTGCTGTACGTGGCGATCGGGCGGCATCCGCTGGCCGGAATTGCGGATGCGTTCGCCGGCGTGTCGGCGGGGTTCTCCGCAAACCTGCTGCTGGGGACGATCGATCCGCTGCTGGCGGGTATTACGCAGGATGCGGCCCGCTACTTCCACCCCGGCTACGAGGTGTACGCGAGCTGCAACTACTACTTCATGGCGGCGTCGGTCGGATTGCTGACCTTGCTCGGCTGGTTTGTCAGCGCCCGCATCGTGCAGCCGCGGCTGGGAGCGTGGACCGGTCGCGCCGATGCAGACGGCAGTGACACGTCCGGACTGGGCCAGCTCGCTCCGGGCGAGCGCCGCGGCCTGCTGGCGGCGGGCATCGCGCTGCTGGCAACGGTCGTCGTCGGGCTGCTGCTCGTCATCCCCGAGAACGGGATCCTGCGCGACGCGCGCGACCAGAGCCTCCGCCCGTTCTTCAGCGCGCTGGTCGGGCTGATCATGCTCCTGTTCCTGGTGCCCGGAATCGCGTATGGCGTGGTGGCCGGAGCGATCCGCTCGGATCGGGACGTGGCCCGGTTGATCAGCGAGTCGATGGCGGGCATGAGCGGTTACATCGTGCTGGCGTTCTTCGCCGGGCAGTTCATCGCCTGGTTCGGCAAATCCAACCTCGGGTTCATCATCGCGATCGAGGGCGCCGCGTTTCTGAAGGCGATCCACCTGACCGGCCTGCCGCTGATGCTTGGGTTTGTGGTCGTGTCGGCGACGATCAACCTGCTGATGTCCAGCGCGTCGGCCAAGTGGTTGATTCTGGCGCCGGTCTTCGTGCCGATGTTGATGGCCCTGGGCAAATCACCGGAACTGACTCAGGCGCTGTTTCGGGTGGGCGATTCCTGCACCAATGTCATCACTCCGCTGAGCCCGTACCTGCCGATTCTGCTGGCGGTCTGCCGGCGATACGTGCCGAGCACGGGCCTGGGCACGCTGATCGCGGCCATGATGCCGTATTCGATCGTGTTTCTGGTCGGCTGGAGCGCCTTCCTGGCCGTCTGGTATGCGCTGGAGATTCCTCTGGGGGCGGGCGCGCCGCTGTTCTACCGGATCGACGAGACCGGCTAGAGGTTCTGCCGCGCCGCAACGGTTGCCAGGATTGCTGCCGCCCGCGCGGTCGGGCGCCGTGCGCGAGTAGAATCGGACGCCGCGGCAGGGGAGCCACCGCGGCGTCCATATCGGCCGCGCCGAAGCGCGACCCTTCCTCCCTCCAGGTCTGCGGCGCGAGCAGCCAGGGATCCGCGACACGCTAGAGCGTTTCGAGAAACGCCAGCAGTGCAGCGCGATCCGTTTCGCTCAGCGCTTCGAACGCGTCGCGGCTCGGCAGCGACTCGCCGTCATGTCTGAGGATCGACTCCTCGATCGTCTCGGCCAACCCGTCGTGGTTGTAGGGAGCCGTCCGGCTCAGTCCCCACAGCGGCGCGGTCCGGAATTCCGTCTGCGTTGCGGCGCCATCGACGATGCCCGGGGAGCCGGCCGGCAGGAAATCATGCAGCAGCAGGTCGGAGTACAGCGGCACGTCGCCCAGCGTGCTTGGCAGTGACGGAATATGGCACGCCGAGCAGCCGACCGTATCGAACAGCAACTCGCCGGCCTCCGCGAGTGCCGCGTCGGCCGGGGTCTGCCGCGGCGGGGGTGCCAGCATCGACAGGAAGAACGCCATGTCCTCCGCTTCGCTGGCCAGCAGCTCGGGATCGGGAGCCGAATCCGTGTCGGTTGTCATGCCGAAGTTCAACCCGGCCTGCGC
>CAYOHG010000054.1:0-10757 GCA_964403685.1 uncultured Planctomycetales bacterium | reverse complement strand
GCCATCAAGGAGCTCTACGACCAGACCGCGGAGCTGGCGGTGCAGGTCGCCGGCGGGATCATCCGCAAGGAACTGCGGGCCGAGGATCACCGCGGGCTGGTGAGCGAATCGCTCGAGCGCATGAGGGCCACGCGGAATTGACCGCAATCACGATGCATCCAGGCCGCCCGGCGTCGCCGCACGCGATTGTGGCGCGCCGCATGAGCCGGTGCCCGCTACGAACCTGAGGTCGCCATGTCTGAGTCCATCGACAAGCAGCTCGAGCTCGCCGACGTATACGCGCAGGCGCTGTTCGAGTTGGCCCGCGATCAGGGCCGCATCGAGGCTGTGCGCGATGAGCTGGAGCAGTTGGTCGAGCTGGGCCGCGGCGATCCAGCCCTGCGAATGTTCTTCGCGTCGCCGTCCATCGACGCGGATCGCCGAGCCGCACTGATGGAAAAGTGGTTCCGCGGGCGGCTGAGCGACCTGACGCTCAACACCCTGCTGGTGGCCAACGCCAACGGGCGCATCGGCCTGGGCGAGGCGCTGCTGCGCTGCTTCGTGCTGCGCCAGGAAGCCGCCGCCGGCCAGATCGAGGTCCGCGCCGTCAGCGCCGTCGAGCTGGACGACGGGCAGCGTCACCAGGTGCGCGATACCGCCGCGAAGCTGTCCGGCCGCGCGCCGCTGGTCGAGTTCCTCGTGGAACCGGAAATCCTGGGCGGGCTGATCCTGACGATTGGCGACGTCCGTTACGACAACTCCGTCCGCCGACACCTGACCGACGCAACCGAGCGCCTCCGCGCCCGTGGCGACGCCGGTTTCGAGCGCAGCGCGACGGCCTGAGGCCGGAGAGATTCGCACGCAACGCCAGAGGGCAACATGAAGTTCAAAGCCAGTGAGATCGCGACGATCATCAAGCAGGAAGTTACGCAGTTTCAGTCCCAGCTCGACGTTGCGGAAGTCGGCCGGGTGCTGGAGGTCGGCGACGGCGTGGCCCGCATCTACGGCCTGTCCAAAGCCATGGCCGGCGAAATGCTCCAGTTCGCCAGCGGCGCCACCGGTGTGGCGTTCAACCTCGAGGAAAACTCGATCGGCGCGGTGGTGCTCGGCGGCTACCTCGACGTGTCCGAAGGCGAGGAGGTCCGCACGACCGGCCGGCTGCTGTCGGTTCCGGTGGGCGATGCGATGATCGGCCGGGTGGTTGATCCGCTCGGCCGGCCGGTCGATGGCAAGGGGCCGATCCAGTCGCCGCACCGTCGTCCGCTCGAGATCATCGCTCCCGGCATCGCCGGCCGGCAGCCCGTCAACGAGCCGCTTCAAACGGGCATCAAGGCCATCGACAGCATGATCCCGATCGGGCGCGGGCAGCGCGAACTGATCATCGGCGACCGCAAGACCGGCAAGACGGCCGTCGCGCTCGACACGATCATCAATCAACGCGGCGGCGACGTCATCTGCGTGTATGTCGCGATCGGCCAGAAGGAATCGACCATCGCGGGCATCGTCGAGACGCTGCGGGCGCACCACGCGATGGACTACACCATCGTGGTGGTCGCCAGCGCCAGCGACCCGGCCCCGCTGCAATACATCGCGCCCTACGCGGGCTGCACGATGGCCGAGTACTTCATGTACAACCACGGGCGGGCGACGCTGTGCATCTACGACGACCTGTCCAAGCAGGCCGTGGCGTATCGCCAGCTCTCGCTGCTGCTGCGCCGCCCGCCGGGCCGCGAAGCGTATCCGGGCGACGTGTTCTACCTGCACAGCCGCCTGCTGGAGCGCTCCTGCAAACTGGCCGAGCAGCGCATCATCGTCAAGAAGGGCGCAGCCGAGAACGTCGCCAGCGGCGTCAACGGCAAGGTCTACATCGGCAACCAGGACAAGCACGCCGCCCAGCACGACCTCGAAGCCCTCGGCAAGGACAGCCACGAACTGCGGCGCATCCGCTCTTCCGGCGGCTCGCTAACGGCCCTGCCGGTGATCGAGACGCTGGAGGGCGAAGTCTCGGCGTACATCCCCACCAACGTGATTTCGATCACCGACGGACAGATCTACCTGGAGCCCGACCTGTTCTTCGCCGGCGTGCGGCCCGCGATCAACGTGGGCATCTCGGTCAGCCGCGTGGGCGGGAACGCGCAGATCCCGGCCATGAAGAAGATCGCCGGCTCGCTGCGGCTCGACCTCGCCGCGTATCGCGCGCTGGAGGCTTTCGCGCAGCTCGGCACCGAGCTTGACCCCGTGACGCAGCGGCAGCTCGACCGCGGGCGGCGCATGGTCGAGCTGCTCAAGCAGCCGCAGTACGTGCCGATGGACGTGATCGACCAGGTGCTGAGCATTCACGCCGGGGCGCGCGGCTTCCTCGATGACGTGCCGCTGGACCAGGTGGCCGAGTTCGAGCGCGATCTGCTGAAGCACTATCGCGACGAGTTTCCCGAAGTGCGTGAGGAGCTGAACCGCGAGAAGAAGCTCTCCGACGAGCTGGACGCGAAGCTGAAGCAGATCGTGGGGAATTTCAAGAAGGCGTTCGGCCGGAAGTAGCGGACGGAGTGGCGAAGTGCGAGTTGCGAAGCGCGAAAAGCGAGTTGCGAATGGACCCTGCTTACTCGCCTGGAACATCAGCGACCATGAGGCGTGAAATCGACAATTGCGATCGCACGACCCGCTTCGTAAGGCCGCTTATTCGCCGTTTTCCGGAGGGGTGCCGTGGCTAAAGCCCGCGCCATCGTCAAACGCCGCCGTGCGGCGCAGAACATCAAGCGCATCACGCGCACGATGCAGCTCATCGCCAGCTCGCGCTGGCCGCGGGCGCTGAAGCGCGCCCAGGCCGGCAAGCCATACGCCGAGAAGATCAGCGAAATGGTCGCCGCACTGGTCGACCAGGCCGTCGAGCATCCGCTGCTGCGGGCGAACGTCGGTGCGAATAAGGCCCTGCTGCTGACCATCACCGCCAACCGCGGGCTGTGCGGCGCCTACAACGCCGCCGTCCTGCGGGCCGCGACCGAGCATACGCGTTCGCTGTCGGGCCAGGGCATCCAAATCTCCTACGAAATGGTCGGCAAGAAGGGCGTTAATTTCGCCCGCTTCATGCGCCTGCCGGTCGCCCAGACCATCACCGACGTCGAGGACAAGATCGCCTACGCGCGGGTGGCGGCGATCGCCGAGCGCTACATGCACATGTACGCGGCCGGCGAGCTCGCTCGCGTCGACGTCGCGTACATGCGGTTTCACTCCGTCGGCGTGCAGCGGCCCGCGGTCGTCAAGCTGCTGCCGATCGAGCCGCCCGCAGTGACCGAGACGGGCCCCGAGAACCGGCCGGAGACGCTCTTCGAGTTTTCGCCAGCGCCCGAAGCGCTGCTGGCGCGGCTGATCCCGGAGACGGTCAAGATCCGCCTGTACCAGTGCTTCAACGAGGCGATCGTCAGCGAGCAGGTCGCCCGCATGGTGGCGATGAAGTCCGCTACCGACGCCGCCGGCGAGATGATCAAGTACCTGACGCGCGACTATAACCGCGCGCGGCAGTCGCAGATCACGATGGAGCTGGCCGACATCGTGGGCGGCGCGGAGGCGGTGAAATAGGAAGCCGAAGGCGTAAGGCCGCAGGCCAATGGACGCGGGGGCCGACAGGGAGGGGGTCGAGGCCGCGCCGACCAAGCCCGAGTTCATCCGCAAGATGAACATCGCCAAGGCCGAGGCGCGCGAGACCTGCTGCTGACTTCGCGTCATCGGGGAATCCGGATTGCTGCGGGAGTCGCGGTTGAAGGAACTGGCTTCAGGGGCAGACGAGCTCGGACGGATCCTGACCGCGATCGTGAAGAAGGCGGAACGAAATGACGGGTGCGGCTGAGGGACTCGGGGCGATCGGCCTTTGACCCTCGGCTTCCAACCTTCAAACGGTGGAGTTCGCAATGGTTGTTTCCACGGAAAACGTCGGTCGCGTCACCCAGGTCATCGGCTCCACGCTCGACGCCGAGTTCGAGGGGTCGCGCTTGCCGAAGATCTACAACGCGCTCACGGTCCAGATCCGCACCGAACTGGACGGCAAGCCCCACGAGCAGACGCTCTGGTGCGAAGTCGCCCAGCACCTCGGCGGCGGCCGCGTCCGCGCCGTTGCCCTGGGCAGCACGGACGGCCTGGTCCGCGGCTCACCCATCACGGACACGGGCGCCGCCATCGCCGTCCCGGTCGGACCGGCCACCCTCGGCCGCGTCTTCAACCTGGTCGGCGAGCCGGTCGACGGGCGCGGCCCGGTGCAGGCGACCGAACGCCGCCCGATTCACCGCGAAGCGCCCGAATTCGCCGACCTCACGCCCAAGACCGAGCAGTTCGAGACCGGCATCAAGATCATCGACCTGATGATCCCGTTCGTCCGCGGCGGCAAGATCGGCCTGTTCGGCGGCGCCGGCCTGGGCAAGACTGTCGTCATTCAGGAGCTGATCGCGCGGATCGCCACCCAGCACGGCGGTTTCTCCGTATTCGCGGGCGTCGGCGAGCGCACCCGCGAAGGCAACGACCTGTGGCTGGAGATGCAGGAAGCCAAGATCGGCAACACCGGCAAGAGCGTCATCGACCAGACCGCGATGGTCTTCGGGCAGATGAACGAGCCGCCGGGCGCGCGTCTGCGCGCCGCGCTGACCGCGTTGACCATGGCCGAGTACTTCCGCGACCAGACCGGCGCCGACACGCTGCTGTTCGTCGACAACATCTTCCGCTTTTCGCAGGCCGGATCGGAAGTTTCCGCGCTGCTCGGCCGCATGCCGTCGGCGGTCGGCTACCAGCCGACGCTGTCGACCGAGATGGGCGAGCTTCAGGAGCGCATCACCTCGACCCGGGCCGGCGCCGTCACCAGCGTGCAGGCCGTGTACGTGCCCGCCGACGATCTGACCGACCCGGCCCCGGCGACTACCTTTACGCATCTCGACGCCTTCATCGTGCTGGAGCGCGCCATCGCCGAGAAGGGCATTTACCCCGCCATCGACCCGCTGGCCTCCAGCTCGCGCGTGCTCGATCCCGGCGTCGTCGGCGAGGATCATTACGCCATCGCGCGGCGGGTGCAGACGATCCTGCAACGTTACAAGAGCCTCCAGGACATCATTGCGATCCTGGGCGTCGAAGAGCTGAGCGAAGAGGACAAGCTGATCGTGGCCCGCGCGCGGCGCATTGAGCGTTTTTTCAGCCAGCCGTTCTTCGTCGCCGAGCAGTTCACCGGCTTCCCCGGCAACTACACCAAGAAGGAAGACACGCTGCGCAGCTTCAAGGAGCTGTGCGACGGAAAGTGGGACCATCTGCCCGAGTCGGCCTTCATGTACGTCGGCTCGATCGAAATGGCTGCCGAGAAAGCCGAGAAGCTCAAGGCCGGATGATTCGCCTTTCTTGCCGCGCATGGAGCCTGTGACCCGACCCCACCCATGACGCGGCGCGGTGCGCTGCGTGCGGTCGCCCACGCCAGCGCGGCCAATCCGCGTGGCGGGCACGGCTGAGCTTAATACCACCCTGAATCACCGGACGACGAGTCCGCGCCGGGAACGGGCCCGGAGCGACCAGAACACTTCTAACATCCCGTTGGCAATGGCGTTGCGCGAAAAAAAAAAAACGTAAATTCCCTTTGATTGCGGGCCCAATGCGCGCGATAGTTATATATAGAAGGATGGGGCAGGCAAGAATGAGGAGTCATGCTGATGAAACACCCGGGAATCCCGATCGGGGTGTTGCTCCTTGCGGGCACGGTCGCGCTGGCCGACTGCCTGCACACATTCACTCGCTACAAACCCATCCCCTGTACGCTCGCGCCCACCTACTGCGAATGTGACCTTGCCACGAGCACTTGCCCCTCGTCCTGCTACACCACCGGCTGCCAGCCGGACGTCATTCGCGGCGCCGCAATGGGCGGCGAGATTCTGGGCTACGCCGCCACGTACCCATGCGACACGTTGTCCTACCGAGTCGGAACCTGTGCGGGTGCGGGATACTGCAACTCCGTGATACCCTGCCCCACGGGATTCTCGTGCCCCGGCCCTTACGGGAATTCGTATAGCTGTTCGGGAAACCCGACCTATATCGTACCCTGCGCATGAAAGGAGCGGTGGGCCCATGTTCGCTCGCCTTCGGCTGCCCGGAATTCTCTTGTGCTGTGCCGCCTGTTCCGCCACGTACGCGCAGGACAAGCTGTCTTTGCTCGAAGCGTGGGAAGACAACTGGGGACAGATTCAGGATCTGGAGGTCGTGTTTGAGGAAACAGCCTATGCGGTCAATCCTGACGAGGCCGGGCTGATCCCGTACCAGCTCGCGCTGCTTCGCTGGAATGGCACCCACCTGCGCTCGCGCGTTGAGCGGCCAGCACAGGCGATCACCTGGGATCAGTCCTACGACTTCGTGACTGAAACCGGCATGCGCCTGCACACGGCTCCGGGTCTCGCTCGGCCAATGGGTTGGATCAACCTCGAAGACTTTGCGGCGAGTGCCCTGGGCCTGGAGTGGCTCTCCGACCAGCTGCGCGCTCCGGGACTCGACGTGGCTCAGTCTTCGCGCTACGGCCAGTATGCGTCGTTGTCGGTGTTGCTTCAGGATCCGCTGTCTCGCCTGCGGCCGGAACCGGCAACCGTGGATGGTCGCAGCACCTGGGTTCTGGATGTCTACAGTGATACCAGCCCGAGCGTGCCTTGGATGACGGTATGGCTCGACCCGCATCGCAGCGCAATGCCAGTCCAATGGGTTTTGCTCGACAGCCGTGGAACGGTGCGATTCGCCTGCCGCTTGCGGGAATACTGTGAGTATGACGGGATCTGGCTTCCCTCCACGATAGAGCGGTGGCTTGGCTCGGGCTTTCCAGCCACGGGGCTGATCGCCGTTCGTTGCATCCGGGAGGTAAACAGTGCTCCGCAGATACGACTGAATTCGGGCCTGACACCGGTGGACTGCTCCGTCGAGTTTCCGCCGGGCGCTGTGGTGATGGACGACTCCGATGGAGAGGGGTTTGTTGTCGTCGGCGACGGACGATTGGCCCCCATGAGCGAGGTCTTCGCGCGCACGGAACGGACCAATCTCAAGAGCGCGTCAGCCGGCCCAGGCGGCGCCGAGCTAACGTGGCTGGGGCTCGCCGGCATGCTGGGGTTTGGCTCCGTGTTCGCCGCGCGTTTCCTGGCGCGCCGCTGAGGCGCCTAGTGGCCTGCCGTCTGCCGATGCTCGTGCTGGCCGGCCTGATGGCGACTCGCGCTGCTGGTCAATCGACGCAGGCGTCGGCACCTTGGGTCGGCGACGCGAGCGCTTGGGCGTTCCCCCCGGATGAGCATACCTGCCTTTTCGAATCGCTAGCCATCCTTATGACGTATGTGGGGGCCGACGATCGCATTGCGGAATTGAGCTCGAGCTTGCGAGGCACGGACGCTTCCGCGCGGTGGTCGGAAACCCCGCGGGCTCTGGCCCGCCAGGGTGTGATCGTCCGTGAACGGCTGCTGTCGCCGCGCGAATTGCGTGAGTTTGGCGATTACGCCATCTGCTGTTTGCGCGCCGAAGGCAGCCATGGGCACTTTGTCTTCTTCAGCGGTAGCGATGGTCCGTACGCCTGCTTTCTGGATCGGCCCCACTTTCAGAGACACGAGTTCCTACGCGTGCCATTCGCTGAACTCGGCTCCGTTTGGGACGGGTTGGCGCTGGTGCTCGATCGGCAGGCCACCGCGGCCGCGCTCGAGCCGCCGTCGGCGCCGTCCGGACCGGTCGTGCTGGCTGTCGGCGTGGGCGCTGCCGCGCTGGCCTGGCTCACCGTGCTTCTGCGGCGTTCGCGTCGCGCTCGGCGCGCGGGGCTTCACGCCGCTGCGCATGTACCAGACGCAGGGGCGCGGCGCGAGCCGGCGACGGCGGAGGAGGTTCCGGATGCGCGTGACAGCCGCAACGGCGTTCACGCTGCTGCTGACGAGCTTCGTGGCGCTGGCCGCTGACGAACCGGCAAACCAACCGAGGCCGTCGCTGAGCGCCCGCAGCGTCGAGGAAGTTCGGGACTGGTTTGTTTCCGTGCCGCTCTCGACCTCCACCGGGCCGTGGGCAGTGATGCACGGTCTGTTGGTACAAGGCGAGAACCTCGCTCTTCGAACGCCAACGGGAGAGATGATTTCAGCCATCGACTGGGTGTTATATGAGGGTTCGGGGTTCGTCGAGGCGGACGGGTGGGGCTTTCGGTTCCGCTTCGGGAGCGCCCGCCGAACGGCACAACAGCACCCCGCCCAGTTCGTCTCGTATGGGCTTCGTGGCGGGCTCGCTTCCGAAGCCGCGATCTCCAGCCCAACGGCAGTGGCCGCGCTCCAAACACTGTGGCAGCGAGAGCGGCGCGAATACTGCCGCGGCGCCGATCCAGCCTAGTTGATTGCTGGCTTCTGCGTCACCGGCAGGCTCGAGCCGTTCGTCAACCGCTTCGGCGAACACGTGACGCCGGACGACCTTGCGGCGGATCTTCTTTCCCGCTTCGAAGGAAGCTGGAAGTCGCTGCCTTGTGCTGGATTCCACCATTTCCATGCGCTGGTGCTAGCGCGCGGGCGCCTCGCCGACGCTTGTGCGATACGATTCGCGAGTCGATCGAGCTTCTGCATCGCCAGGAAGCATGGGCTCATCCCGCGCTCCTGCTTGCCGGAGAGAGCCCGTTCGATTACGCCGCTGCTGCACATTTCGTCAGAGCGATCACGGGTTGCGCCGCGTATCTCAGCGCCCAGGACGCCGTTCTCACCCACAGCTCGCCCCGAACTCGGTCAGCATGGTCGAGAGGTCGATCAGATCGACGTCGCCATCGCCGTCGATGTCGCCGTCTTCGAAGGTTGCACCGGCAGCCATGCCGAAGTGAACCAGCAGTTGCGACAGGTCATCCAGGTCGACGACGCCGTCGTTGTTGATGTCGCTGGCGCAGCCCGGCGCAGCGCCGCCCCAGAAGCCGCCGGATAGCTCGAACGAGCCGCCGGTCATGGCCGGCCCGGCGTCGGGCTGTCCAATCGTGGCACTGAGGACGAAACTGCCGCCGGCCGAATCCTGTCCGCCGCCGCCGTCGATCGTGCTCCAGCGTGAGTCGATCGCGGCCATGGCCGCCGCGGTCGTCGCCAGCGCGATGCCCGCCGCGAGTTGCTTTATTGCGATTGCTTTGCGCGTATTCATCGTGTGTCTCCGCAGGTTGAGAACGAGTCGTGTCGGGTCCGTCACGGTTCGCCGATGCGCACGACCGCGCCGGGCGCTCCGCGCATCCGCACCTTCTGGTTGATGACACCGGTCCAATCCGACGTGCTTTGCTTGACGTTGATTGTGCCTTCCTCGGCGATCTGGGCCAGCGCCAGCAGCATGTCATTCCAAGGCTCCTCGTACGACCCCTCTCCGGCGGCGGCAGCCGAGAAGTCCGCCCATTGCCCCTCAACCGGCCGCGTCGGCCAGACGAATCCGCCCGCGTCGAACGCGTCGTCCAGCATGTCGCGCAGCTCGGTCAGCGGCTCATCCGGAAGTCCATTGTTGACGATCACCGCGAAGTTGACGCCGTCGGGCCGCTGCCGCAGCCACGAGCCGGTGCCGAACAGCCGCCCGCCGTGCGAGCGCTTCGGGTCGGGCCGCACGCCATTGGTCGGCGCACCGTACGTCAGCGCCTGGCCAGCGCCGAAATTCTCAGCCTGGATGTAGTAGTTCTCCGCCAGGTGCAGCAGCGCCGTCGTGCTGGTGGCAAACGCGCCGCTGGCGAAGTGCAGCTCGTGGTGGTAGCCGCCGTGCGGCCGGCGGACTTCCGGCCCATCGGGGTCGAAGACATTGGTGACCATCTGCGTGTTGTCGTAGTAGGGTTCGCGCGGGTCGAGGTCGCCCTCGAACGTGCGCCCGTAGACCACCTCGTTCAAGGGCAGCCAATCGATCGGCCCCAGGATGTTCTGGTGCACATAGTCAATGTGGTTCATGCCCGAGACGGCTTCCACGACCTGGCCCAGCACCATGAACCCGTAGTTTGAATAGGCGACGGTTGCGCCAGGGTCGTTCGCCAGCGTTCGCCCCAGGGACCACTGCGTGACGCGGATCGGCCCCGGTGGATAGCTGGTCGCATAGCCGGCGTCGTTGAACGCATCGGCAATCGCGATGTCATAGAACATCGGGTCGATCTCGCTGCCATCATTGGTCGGCAGACCGCTGTTGTGCGACAGGATCTGCTGCACCGTGATCTGCTCCATGCGCGGGTCCGGCGTGTTCGGATAGCTGACGAAGTCGTTGCCGTCGAACGCGATGTACGGCAGCACGCCGCCGCCGGGCTGGCCCAGGTCGAACACCGCGTCGTTCGGATCCAACGCGCCGGACGCATACATCTGCTGAATGCAGACCGCGGTGAACGGCTTGGTGATGCTCGCGATTCGCATCACCGCATCGTGTCGCAGCGGGATCGTCTTGGCGGCGTCCTTCCAGCCGAAGCCGCGTTGGTAGACGATCACGCCGTCCTTCATGATGCCCAGCACCGCGGCCGAGACATCGTTGTCAACCATGAAATCAACCATCATCTGGTCGAACTGGGCCAGCTCCGGCACCGGCAATCCGCTGATCGGCGGAGGGCCGGCGAGGGCCGCCGATCCCATCCCCGCCGCGGCGATTGCGGCGCTGAGCGCGCCCATGCGGCGGCTCTCCTTCCGGCACAGGAACAGATTGCCGTGGAACGTCTCCGGCAGGGCGGACGCCGCGACGATCCGTGGGCTGTCCGGCGCATCCGGCCTCACGACCAGGAATCCTTCCGCCTCCAGGCGGAGCAGCTGGCGCACCGCGGCCGCGCGGCGGTCCTCGGTGAGGTT
>CAYOHG010000053.1:0-11055 GCA_964403685.1 uncultured Planctomycetales bacterium | reverse complement strand
CCCGCTTTCGGGCCCGGCAACTGGCCCTGGCGGGCGATCTCGACCAGGCGATCGACGAGACCGAGGCCGGCATCGCTAATCTCGGCGAACTGATGGAGGAAGCCCGGATTCCACGCCGCCGGCGGCAGCGCGACCCCGCGCTGGCTTCACTTCGCCGGCTCAGCGCGGCGCTGCGCAAGCAACTGGGCGCGCCGCGGACGCTCCGCGAGCAACTGCGAGAGGCGATCGCCAGCGAAGATTTCGCACTCGCCGCGCGAATCCGCGACGCGCTGCGCAAGCGCGGCCAAACCGATTCGCTGCCTGACAGCGAGCGAGGATGACGGCCCGCCGCACGTGCGGCCGCACCCCGCAAAGCCGTCAGGGCTCGTGGTCCTTGCCGTAATTCGACAACAGCTCGCTGATGTCCGCCAGGTCGACACATCCGCTGCCGTCGAAGTCGATCGTCGCGTACCAGCCCGCGTCCCCGTCGCACAGGCCGAACGCGATCAGCACCGCGCTGAGGTCGATGAAATCCACGTCGCCGTCGCCATCGGCGTCGCCGTTGCGCTCCGGCAGCAATGTCCGCATCACGAACGCCTGCACGTAGAACTCGTTGTCGCCGACGGGGCAGTGTCCCTGATCTTCGACCAGCCGCAGCGAGGCCGGCACGCGTCGCGTCAGCAGCTCGTCGTAGAGCATCTGGCTTTGCTGCCACGGGTGAATCTGGTCGAGCAGGCCATGCGAGATGTCAAACGGCGGGTCGACTTCGCTGGCGTGCACCAGCGCGCCGGCCTGCGTGACCAGCTCCACCTCGTCCGCCCATTCCGGGTCATCCTGATGATCGATCACCTGCCCCAGGCAGACGCCCAGCATCTGCGACGCCGGCGAAAGGCACGGCTCGAAGGCCGCGCCCAGCGTGAAGAAATCCACCGCCGGGCAGTACACGACGGCGGCGTTCACCGCGCTGGAGTATTCCTCGTTGCCACCGACCTGCCCTTCCAATCCGGGTACGTCGCCGGTTACACCCAGCATCGCCGAGAGATGCCCGCCGGCCGAGCCGCCCCACGATGCGATCCGATCCGGATCCAGGTCGTAATTCGCCGCATTCGCCCGCAGCCAGCGCATCGCCCCCTTGCAGTCGTGCAGCGGGTCCGGCCAAACACCTTCGCCGGTCAACCGATAATTGATGCTGGCCACGGCAAACCCGCGCCCCACCATCGGCCCAACCCGCGACCAGGGCAATTCACTCTTGTCGCCCGTCTCCCATCCGCCGCCGTGAATCCAAACCAGCACCGGGTGCAGCTCGTGGTCGAACCCGACCGGCAGATAAAGGTCCAGCCGCTGCTGAATGTGTTCGGTGCCGTACGCGAGATCGATGTAGTCCGGCGGTTGATCGGCGATAACCGCGGCCGCAGATATCAGTCCCAGACCCACGCCCAGTGATCGGCGCAGTAGCACGGCGACCCCTCCCCGCGCCGAGCACATGCGCCGCGGCGCGCTTCATTCCCCAGGGTGGAGTCTTCAAAACGAAAGCGGCGTCCGTCGTCAATCCGTCTGGAACTTCGTCATCGGACGCGCCGGAGTCGCCGCCGCCGGCCGATCGTCATGCACCGCGCGACGGTTCTCCGATCGGCGGCCGCCGCGCGAACTACCCGCTCCGCTCGGGGCCATTGACTCCTCTCAGTCGCGCTTGCCGGCACGACACACCGCGGAATCGCGGAATTCCCTGACCGGGAGCCGAGCTACTATGCGTCTAGTAACAAGGTCGGACGCGCGCTCGCCGCGAGCGCCGCCGGGCGCATGCCACTCGGAGAAGGCCCATGCCTCGCACACGGTCGGCTCTGCTCATCATCCTCCTGGCGTTCGCGGTGCCGGCCCTGGCCGCACTGGCGAGCGACCCGCCCGCCCTGCCCGACTCGCCGCAAGGCGCCTGCGTCCGCGCGTACCTGGACTCGTTCAACTCCCACGACGCCGAACGCGTGCGTGCATTCGAGCAGGCGCACCGCGCGTAAACCTCGCCGCGCGCCCGCAGCATGGACGATCGGCTGTCCCAGTACCGCGAATTCCGCCAGCGCTGGCAGCGCCTGACGCTCAAGCAGGTCGAGCGCAGCGAAACCGCGCTGCTGTCGGTTCTGCTCGAGACCGGCCGCGGTGAACTGTTTCGCTTCGGCTTTGAATTCGAGAGCCAGCCGCCGGGTAAGCTCGTGGCGATTCGCATCGAAGGTCCGCTCGCGGATTCGACCGCCGCGGCGGAGGACCCGCTCACCGACCCGCAGCGTCAGCAGGCGATCGACGAACTGATCGCGGCCCTCGACGAGGCGTACGTCTTCCCCGAAAAAGCCGCCGCGATGGAGAAGATGCTGCGTGAGAACCTCGCCGCGAAGCGCTACGAGAGCTCCGACAGCGCCGTGAAATTCGCCGACCAGTTGACCGAGGACCTTCAACGCATCTGCCAGGACAAGCATCTGCGCGTGCGGGCCGGCGCCGAGCCGCCGCGCACGCTGCGCAATCTCGACGCCGAAGAGGGGGCCCGGGCCAACTACGGATTCGTGCGGGCCGAAGTGCTGCCCGGCAACATCGGATACCTCCGGTTGAACATGTTCCACCCCACCCGCGACGCGCAGCAGACCGCCGCCGCGGCGCTGGAGTTCCTCAAGAACTGCGACGCGCTGATCTTCGACCTGCGCTACAACGGCGGCGGCTCGCCGGAGATGATCCGCTTCCTGTCCAGCTACCTGTTCGACCGACCGACGCACCTGAACAGCTTCTATGACCGGATGGCCAACCGCACGTCGGAAACCTGGACGCTCGAGCAGGTGCCCGGGCAGCGCTTCCGCAACGACCTGCCGGTATATGTGCTGATCAGCCACTACACCTTTTCAGCCGCGGAGGAGTTCACCTACAACCTGCGCTGCCTCAACCGCGCCACGATCGTGGGAGAGACCAGCGGCGGCGGAGCGCACCCGGTGCAGCCGCGCGTGCTGGCCGGGCGCTTCACGGTCATGATTCCGTTCGCGCGGGCTGAAAACCCGATCACGAAAACCAACTGGGAAGGCGTCGGCGTCGAGCCGCACATCAAGGTCGCCGCCGAAAAGGCCCTCGAAGCGGCGCAGGAAGATGCGGCCAAGCGGCTGGCCGGCGCGGCGGCCAAGCCTTCGTCCGGTGAGCCTCACACACCCTGATCGGATGCGGCACCATCGTGTGTGCCAATCATCTGTCCGAGCAGCCCAGCGACAAGGAACTCTGCCGGGGATGCCGGGAATACGGCGCTGCGCGCATCGCTCCGCGCCTCCGCCCGCTTGCCGCAGGCCCAACCGGAAGGTACGCTCGCCGCCGTCCGTTAGAAGCGGCGGAGCCGGGCATGCCCGCGTTTCGGCTGGATCAACTCGAACTGACCGGGCGCCGGCATCCCATGTACGCGCGCTGGTGGCGCGAAGCGTGCTTCGCCCGGGCCGTGCTCCGCGAGTTCCGTTACCGCTTCGCGCTGGTGCTGGCGGTGCTGGCCCTGGGGTCGGCGGCCTTCTGGCTGTTCGAACCCGGCCCGCTCTCGGCGATTGAAGCGCTCTACGCTACCTGGAGCCTGACGTTCGCCCAGCCGCCCCACGGCTTCCCCGAACATCCCCTGCTGCGCGGGCTGTACTTCGTGCTGCCGGTCGCGGGGCTGCTGATCGTGCTGGAGTCGATCGTCGAATTCTCGCACATGATCCGCGACCGGCGTCGCTCCGAACGAAACTGGTGCATGGAAATGGCCTCGAACCTGACCGACCACGTCATCCTGATCGGCATGGGCAAGCTCGGGTACCGCACCTATCGCATGCTCCGCAAGCTCGGCGAGCCGCTGGTCGTCGTGGAACGAGACCCCGAGAATCCCTTCCTCGATGAAGTCCGCCACGACGGCACGCCCCTGCTGATCGCCAACGCGCGCCGCGACGCCACGCTGATCGAGGCCAACATCGCCAGGGCCAAGAGCATCATCATCGCCACCAACGACGACCTGGCGAACATGGAGGTCGCGCTCGACGCCCGGCGGATGAACCCGAATATCCGCGTCGTGCTGCGGCTGTTTGACCAGGCGCTGGCCGACAAGGTCCGCGACGGCTTTAACATTCACATCGCGATGTCGACCGCCGCCCTCGCCGCGCCGAATTTCGCGCTGGCCGCGATCGAGCGCTCCTTCATCAACAGCATGATCATCGGAAACCAACTGGTCGTCACCCAGCGCTGGACGGTGCGGGTCGGCGGACCACTCATCAACCGCACCATCGGCGACGTCGCGAGCAGCTACGGCTGCGGCATCGCCGAGCACACCGCCAGCGACGGCGCGACGATGCTGTTTCCGCCGCCGGCGCTGAAACTCGCCGCCGGCGACACGCTGCTGGTGCAGGGCCCGATGAAGAGAATGCGTGAGCTGAGCGAGCTGACCTGAACCGCCGCGCGCCGCGTCAGCCCGCAACGTCGGATCGAGCCGCCTGGTAAGGAATCCGAACCACCGAGCGCGGCTCAGCGCTGCGCTTCGAGCGCCTCGTGCAACACGCGCCCGCACGCGTCCGGCGGCGCGACCACACCCAGCAGAGCCGCCAGCGTCGGTGCGACGTCCAGCGGGTCGGCCGGGCTGTAGTAGCGCCCGGCGCGCACTCCGGACCCCAGCAGCAGGATCGGAACCGAGCGATCCTGCGAGTAGCACATCGTATGTCCAGCGATCTTGTCGTCCTTTTCGTACCAGAACGGCGCCGGCTTCAGGTAGAATCGCCCCGCCCGCCCCGGAAAGTAACACCGCCACGCCAGATAGCGCTCCAGATCGTCCCGCGGCGGACACGCGCCCTCCAGCTCGCGCGCGGGAAGCACCCACGCGATTCCAGGCGTTCGCCGCAGAACTTCCAGGCAAACCCGCGTCAACTCGCCGCCGCGGGCCGCATCCAGCCGCTCAAATGCCGGATCGCAATACACCCACGGCATCTCTACACCCAGCACCAGGTCGCCCGGTGCGGCCGCATCCGCCAGTGCGGGCCGCAACGCATCGTTCAGCGACTGCACAATCGCCTTCCAGTCAAAAAATCCCGTGTCGACGCGCAGATCGCGCAGCACGTGCGGCGTGCTCGATACGCCGTGGTCCGCGGAGACGGCGATCAGGCAGTTGTCCAGGCCGACGCGCTGCTCCAGAAACCTCAGGAACTCAGCAATTTGACGGTCGGTGCGCAGGGTCAGGTCGAGCACCTCGGCGCTGTCGGGGCCGAAGATGTGCCCGCAGGCGTCGTTCGACGAGAGGCTCACGCACAACATGTCGATCGAGTCGTCCGCGCCGAGGCGCTCATGCTCGACCAGCAGCCGGGCGATGTCGAAGGTCAGCTCGTTCCCAAACGGTGTCGCGAACAGCGCCGCGTAGTAAAACGGCCGCTCGGCACCCTCCAGCGCAGGCAGCGTGTGCGGCAGCCGGGCGCCGAAGCGGGCGATGAACGGCAGCCACTGCGCCCCCACCGGCCGTGCCGCGGCGTAGACCGACGGCTCCAGCAGCGGCTCCCAGACCTGACCGGCGAAGCGATCGACACGTGCCTGCTCGTTGTAATCACGCAGGTAGCCGGGCAGTTCCGGGCGATACCACGTGCTCGTGACGAAGCGGCCGGTGGCCCCATGCCACCAGTACGCCCCGTCTGCCGCGCGGCCCGCCGGGAGGATCGCGCTGCGGTCCTTCAGCGCCACGCCGAACACGCGGCTGCGCGGGTCGAGCACCTTGAGCTGATCGCCGAGCGTCATCCCGATGAAGGCTCGCGGAGACTTGCCGCGCGCCGGCGCCTCCAGGTCGAGCCCGACGAGCTGCGTATCGGCATCATCGACCGCGGCGCGCGATTTGTGCGAGCCGGGCTCCAGAAACCACTCGTTGACGATGATGCCGTGCTGCCGCGGCAGGCAGCCGCTGGCCAGCGTCGCATGCCCGGCCGCAGTCGCGGTCGCGCTGTACGAGTACGCCGCGTTCGCGAAAAAGGCGCCGTGGTCGAGAAACCGCCGAAAGCCGCCAGCCTCGAAGTGCTGCTCCCAGCGGGTCAGAAAATCGGGGCGGAACTGGTCGATCACCAGCAACACCACCAGCCGCGGGCCGCGCGCCGACGGACGCGGCTCTGATGCCGCGCCAGGCGCGGAATCTGGCGGCGAAGCGGGCTTACCCGCGCCAGCGGCTCCGGTCGCTGTGGCGAAAAGCATGGCCGCTACGGCCAACGATACGCGCGCAATACGAAGTGGACCGAGCATGCACTTCCCCGAGAAACAGGCCGGTGGAAAACGTCTGCGCTTGGCCGGCGTCGGACGCCGGTTCGCCGGCGGCGGGAGGCACCGGCGGCAGCATTACGCCGGCAGCGCCTGCAAGCACTCGCGAATCAGGACATTCTGCCGGGCATGGTAGCCGAAGCAGACCAGCGGGTAGGCCAGTTGGCCGAAGCGCCGCACGGCGCGGCAGGTCAGCCGCTCCCACGCGCCGGATGCTTCGGTCATGCGGCGCTCGACGTTCTTCTGTAGCAGAATCCACACATCGTCGCGCAACGTCTCGGGCGTGCCGAAAGCGCCGCAAGCGGCCGCCTGCCCGGCGCGGATGCTGGCGATCACCTCAGATCGTGTCGAGCCTTCGGTCAGCGTGTAGGTCGTTCCGACGCGGTGAGTGTGCGAATCGCTGCCGGCGACCAGCGTCTTGCCGTGCCCCTGCGTGGCGTACCACGCGAAGGCGTTGTGCGCGTAGCTGCGCGTGCCGTTGATCCCCTCGAAGACCGGGAAGCGCGCGAGCATGGCCTCGATCTGCCAGGTCTTCAGCACGCGGTGCTGCTCGGTCCAGGTCATGTGATTCAGCACGTACAGCTTGTCGATCCGCTTCAGGTAATCGACGCAGTCGTACAGGTTGCCCCGCAGCCGCTGAATCTCCGCGTGCTGGCGCTCGTCGATGTCGAACACATTCACATGGATGATCGTGCCGTCTTCGGGGAACGACACCGAAACTTCCTCGCCGACGATGAAGTCCGGCAAGTCGCCGCGGCGATCCAGCAGGGCCTTGCAGCCGTCGATGGTGTCGTGGTCGGTGATGGTTACGAAATCCATCCCGCGCGATTTGGCCAGGTCGTAGATTTCTTCGGGTTCGAGCAGAGGATGAAAGACAATGCCGGGCAGGTAGCGAATCGTCTCGTCGGAGAAGCGCGAGTGACAGTGCAGATCGATGCGCGTCCCGACTCGTCGTCGGAAGCGGGCGTTGCCGGGTCGTCGCTCGTCGAGCGAATACTCGAAAGTCGGGCAAAGCAGACTGTCCATATCAGCTCCTCTTTGCCACTTCAGTATTCGTCCGCATTGTAAGTCAATGGCGGAGGTTGCGTTAGTTTCGCGTGACTTTTTGACCACGTGACATGACGGTTTTCCGCCAACACCAGTGGTTGAGCTGTAAACCGCGACCCCGCCCCGCCGCTCGGTGTCTCGATCGAACGCGTCTGTCACGAAGCCCCCCTGCCATCCAGCGCCTCAACCTCCAGCCGAATCGAGTACTGCTCGACCGAAACCGGCTGCGCCCCCCCGCCCATGACGGACCCGAAGTCAATCTGCGCCGCGAGACACTCCGCGCGCACGCTAGCCTCGAACCTGCGCACAACGTCAACGAGTTCGGCGGGCGCGTCGAGCAGCAGGCGAATGCGCTGCTCGTAGGCCAACTGCCTCTCCTTGCGGGCCTGCTGGACATGGTGAATCAGCTCGCGCACCAGCCCTTCGTCGCGCAGCTCGGGCGTGATCTCGGTGGACAGGACGACCACACCCACCTTGCCTGGCGCCGCCGCCCAACCGGGACGCGCCTCCAGCCGAATCTCCACTTCCTCCGACGTCAGCTCAACCGCCTGGCCGCTGACATTCAACGGCAACGCGCCACTGGCTACCAGCGTCCGGCGCGCCTCCGCGGCATCCGACAAGTCCGCCAGCGCCGTCTTGATGCCCGGGACCAGCGCCCGGTACTTCTTGCCGATGGCCGGAAAGTTGGGCACGACCTTGTAGCTGACGTAGTGGTCGGCCTCGCCCGTGAACTCGACTTTCTTGACGTTGAGCTCCTCGGCTATCAGCGCAACGTGATCCTCCAGCCACGCCTTGTGCTCCGGCCGGGCCAGGATGATCTCCACCAGCGACAGCGGCTGGCGCACCTTCCTGGCTTCCTTGACCGCCGCCGAAGCCCGCGCTGCGCGGCCCAGCGAAGCGATCTCGCGGACGATGTTCATTTCGGTCGAAAGGGCGTCATCGCAGTAACCGATGTCCTCGGCCTTGGGATAGTCGCACAGGTGCACCGACTCCGGATCGCCCGGCACGCGCAGCGTCTGGTGCATCGTCTCCGCGAAGAATGGCGTGAACGGCGCGATCAGCCGGCTGAACACGCGCAGGCAGCCGTAGAGCGTGTGATACGCGTCCCACTTGTCCTGGTCTTTCTCCGATCGCCAGAAGCGGTCGCGGCTGCGGCGGACGTACCAGTTCGACAGCGCCTCGACGAACTCGTTGAGCGCCTGGGCCGCCGGGTAGTTCTCGAAGCGATCCATCGACTCGCGCGCCGCGGCGATGGTGCGGCTCAGCTCGGTGATGATCCAGCGGTCGAGTTCTCCGCGCTGCGCCGTCGGGCGATAACCCATCGGGTTGCCGGGCTCATCGCGGCGGCGCGGATCGAAGCCGTCGATGCTGGCGTAGATCGTGAAGAAGCTCAGCACGTTGTAGAGCTTGACCAGGAATTCGCGCTGGCTGTCGCGGATCGCGGCTTCCTGGAAGCGCACGCTGGTCCACGGCGCCTGAGCGCTGAAGAAGTACCAGCGCATCGCATCGGCACCGTACGCGTCGAAGATGTAGGTCGGCTCCTTGTAGTTGCGGAGCTTCTTGGACATCTTGTTGCCGTCTTCGCCGGCAATCAGTCCGAGGACGATGCAGGCTTTGTACGGCTGGGGATACCCGACCGAAACGCCCGCGCTCCGTGACGCCGCCGGGAGGGCCCCCTCCCGCGACAGCAGTGTGCTGATCGCCAGCAGGCCGTAGAACCACCCGCGCGTCTGGTCGATGGCCTCGCTGATGAAGTCGGCGGGGAAACGCGCCATGAACCGGTCAACACTGCCGGCCACATGCGGGAATCCCCACTGCGCGAACGGCATGCTGCCCGCATCCCACCAGCAGTCGATCACCTCCGGCACTCGCCGCATGCGGGCAACGGGCGAGACGCCCGTACCACCCTGGTCGGCCTCTTGCCTGGCTCCTGGTCCGCCAATTCCCGGGTTCCCTTGTTCCCTGCTTCCCGGGTTCGCTTGCTCCCCACACCCGCACACATACGTCCACTCATCGATATAGGGCTTGTGCACGCGCAAGTGGTCGGGGAATTCCTCGCCGTGGTGCTCAGCGACCTTGCGTTCCCAATAGCCGCCGTCGGTTGCGCCGGGCTTGGCCTGAAGTTCGGCGAACGAGCCGATGGCCTCCATCCGGCCGCACCGCTCGCACTGCCAGATCGGCAGCGGCGTGCCCCAGTAGCGCTCGCGCGAGAGCGCCCAGTCAACGTTGTTGCGCAGAAAATCGCCGAACCGGCCTTCCTTGATGTGCTCGGGCAGCCAGTTGATCGCGGCGTTATTCTCCAAAAACTGGTCTTTGAACGCCGACGTGCGAACGAACCAGCTCTTGCGGGCGTACTGAATCAGCGGATCGTCGGGCGATTGCGGGCAGAACGGGTACTCGTGGCGATACTGCTCCTGGTGATACAGCAGCGGCGTGCCCCAGGGAGTCTTGCGTTCGTCGCGCAGCTCCCGAATCAACTCCTTGTCGCAGTCCTTCACCCAGCGGCCGCGATAGCGCTGCGGCGCATCGCTGTTGAATGATCCGTCCGGCGCCACCGCGCATAGAAGCGGGATGGCTTCGCAATCCGCAAAGCGCCTGCGCTCGTCCTGAAGCAGGTTGAAGTCGACTTCGCCGAAAGCCGGCGCCTCGTGCACCAACCCCGAACCGCTGTCGATGGTTACAAAATCCGCGGCGGTCACCCTCCAGCCGATCGAAGCCGCTTCTCCACCCCTGAGGGTCGCGCTGCGGGCCCCGAGCTGGGCATAGTATGGCTCCTCGAATGGCGGTCGATAGTGCAGTCCGAGCAGCGCGCTGCCCTTGCACGTCGAAACAACCTTCAGCTCGCGCTTCACCTTCCTGGCGATCGATTCGACCAGCGCACTGGCAATGTACAGGTGCTCGTCATCGACCGGGTCGTGCACCAGGGCATACTCCAGTTCGGGATGCACCGCGGCAAAGTGATTGCTGACCAGTGTCCAAGGGGTGGTCGTCCAGACAAGCAAAGACACTTTCTCGGGAAGGGTGGTACGGGCGTCCCGCCCGTCGTCGGCTCCCTCTTTCTGGGTGGTACGGGCGTCCCGCCCGCTCTTCGCGGCGTCGGCGGCGTGCGCGTCCTCAAACCAAACCCACTTGTAATCCGCGCCCAAGTCGCGCTTGTCCGGATTCGTGAGGATGTAGTTGAGCTTCTCTTCGAAATCCTCCTTCGAACGAATGACACGGTCGAAGTACTCTTCCATCCAGACGCTTGGTGCGCCCCGCCGCCTCGCGATCTCATGTGCGGTGAAGCTCTTGATGCTGTGCAGAATGTCCGCGAGCGGCCACCACTGCGAAGGTTGCGTCTCCAGCGGCGTGAGCAGTAGATGGACATGATCGGGCATCACAACGGCAGCGTGCAGCAGATATCGCTGACCATCAAAATGAGCTACCGCATTCAGAACCAAATCGCGCTCTTGGGCCGATAGTTCGACTTGTCGAGTGCGGAATGTAACTAAGTACGTTGAGCCACCCGCTTCCCAATGTGGAAGGTAGCGCCGGCGGATGGCAAGTCCATCGCCGACTTTCGCGGTGCGCCGAGAGGAGACGGGCGAGACGCCCGTACCACCCTGAATACCCGTACCACCCTGAATACCCGTACCACCCTGAATACCGGTACCGCCCTGAATACCCGTACCGCCCTCAGTCCCTTGACGCTTTGCCCCCTCAGTCCCTTGACGCCCTCCCCCCTCAGCCCCTTGACCCGTTGATGCCTCGAGCGCCTGCCCCCTGGCCAAC
>CAYOHG010000052.1:6989-11088 GCA_964403685.1 uncultured Planctomycetales bacterium | reverse complement strand
GGTATGGCTGGACACTCTCACTGGGCGCGGATCAAACGCGCCAAGGCGGTCACCGACGCACGTCGCGGAAAAGCCTGGACCAAGCTGGCCCGCGCCATCATTGTCGCCGCCCGCGCTGGCGGCGACCCCGACGCCAACGTCACCCTGCGCTACGCCATCGACGCGGCCCGCGCCGAGAACATGCCGAAGGACACGATCGAGCGAGCCATCAAAAAAGGCACCGGCGAGCTCGCTTCTGAGCAATTCGCCGAGTTGCTGTTCGAGGGATACGCGCCGGGCGGGGCCGCCATCCTGGCCACCGCGCTGTCGGACAACCGCAACCGCACCGGCCCGGAAATCAAGAAAATCTTCGAACGCCGCAATGGAAACCTCGGCGCCAGCGGATCGGTATCCTGGATGTTCGCCAGCCGCGGCGTGTTCCTGATCGCCGCGAACCGGGCCGATGAAGATGCGCTCACGCAAATAGCGCTGGAATCCGGCGCTGACGACGTGAAACCGATGGGCGACGTGTTCCAGCTCACGTGCGAGCCGGCCGCGTTCGAAACCGTGCGTCAGGCGCTGACGACCGCGGGCATCTCGACCGAAAGCGCCGAGATCGCCATGCTGCCCGCCTCGACCGTGGCCCTCACAGGCGCCAACGCCGAAAAGGCCCTGCGGCTGGTCGAAGACCTCGAAGAGCACGACGACGTGCAGAAGGTCTACACGAATTTCGAGATCGCCGACGAGGAGCTCGAACGGCTCACGAAATAGCCTGACCGCGACGGCTCTTGGCGTCGCCCGATCGCATGCGAAGTTCACGAGCTCCGCGCGAAGCCGCTCCACCCGCGCGGGTGCCGAAGTCCGCGCATCACGCCGCCACGGCCGCCAGCCGCCGGCGCTGCATGGCCAGCCCGACGGCCAGCGCCGCTGAAACGACGCACAGCGCCGCTGCGAACAGGAACGCCGCCTGGTACGAGCCGGTCATGATCTTGGCGGTGTTGCCGGCGGCGACGCCGATCACGCCTGCGATCCCGTAGGAAGTGAACACCCAGCCGTAGTTCGCGCCCAGGTTCCTGGCGCCGAACAGGTCCGCGGTGGCGGATGGGAACAGGGCGAAGTTGCCGCCGAAATTGAAGCCCACGATCGACGCTCCGACCGCCAGGCTGAGCTCTGTCTTCAGGCCGGCGAGGCTGGCCAGCATCGCGGCCTGCGCCAGGAACATGACGACGAAGGTCGGCGTGCGTCCGATGCGGTCGGAGACGAGCCCCCAGAACACGCGGCCCAGAGCGTTGAAGATCGCCAGCCAGCCGACCGCCGCCGCGCCCGCGGCCGTCAGCGCCGTCAATCGCTCGGGCGACAGGCCGGTTCCGCCGGCCTGCACGAGCTGCTCCTTGGCGAATTCGGCGAGGATGCTGATGACCATCAGTCCGGCCAGCGCGCCGCTGAAGAACATCAACCACAGCACGTAGAAGGCCGGCCGGCAGAGCGTCTGCTGCCAGCTCGAGTCGTTGGCCGGCGCCGTCCGGCCGGTCGCTGCACCGCTCGGCGGGTTCCGCAGCAGCAGCGCTCCAATCGTGACGACGATCAGGCACACCAGCCCGTGCACAAGAAAGAACGGGGCGATGCCGTTGGGGCGGAAGTAGCTCGGCGCTCCGATGTTCGGGTCTTTGAAGATGTACGCCCCGAAGCCGAAGCCCGCCACCGCAATCCCGCTGACCAGCCCCTTGGCGTTCGGGAACCACTTCACCAGCGCGGCGATCGGGCAGACATACGCGAAGCCGATTCCCGCTCCGGCGAGAAACCCGATCGTGCCCCACAGCAGCGCGACACGATCCAGCTCCGCCAGCCGGCCCACGTATTGACCGCCGATCAGCACGCCCGCCACGGCCACCAGCACCGCGACGCCCAGCGACATGCTGAACGAGGCCGACGCACTGTTCGGCTCGATGCGCGCGTACAGCGTCGTGGCCAGCTTGCTCAGCACAATCACGATCACGCCGCACAATGCCGCGTGACACAGGTAAAACACGATCGGGTGTTTCATCAGTCCGGCCAGCGTGAATCCGACCGCCATCAGCAGCCCGCCGATCAGCGCCGGTATCCGCGGCCCGAGCACATCCTGAATGCGACCGGCAATCACCATCACCAGCGCGAAGGAGAGAATGCAGATCGAGAAGGCGTACTTCAGGTAGCCCTGCCGCTGGTCGTTCAGCGTGCGGGCGGCAGCCTCGTCGGCGACAATGGTGAACGCGGCGACGCTTTCGCCGGCGGCAATCCGGGCGTCTGCGGCGGCCTGCGTAAGCACCGGCGGAAACACTTCGGCCTGCAACGGGGCCCAGAAGATGCTGTATCCGTAGACCGTGCCGAGTATGAGCTGAATCAGCACAGCGCCGATCAGAACGGAGTAGCGGGCGAAACCGGGTGTGGACCTCGCGGCTGAACCTGCGGCGGGAGCGGAGATGGCGGTCATGGCGTGTCTTTCGATCTGCCGGACGCACGCGGCCCGTGCTTATCTGAACGAATTCGCAGATACCGGGGCGGGTCGGCTGAGCGAACGCCGCGAGCAACGCAGTTCGGGCGAACGACAGCCGCCGTGCAGTCCGTCGTCTTATAGTGCATTTGCACTACATACTGTTAGTATCGCACAGTCGCGCCTGCGAATCCAGTCTCCGCCGGGGCGTTTGTGCTGCTGGTGCGTGCGATGCGATCGGAACCGCGGCGTCCGGACTCCAATATCATGAGCGGGATGTGCTCAGCGCGGAAACTGCCCGGCCTTCGCGCGGCAACCACCGTCATGCTCTGCGTGCTGGCGACCGCCGGCTGCGCGCCTACGCTGATGCGGACGCCAACGCTGTACCTCGATTCAGCGCCGGAGCCGTGGGCCGACGTTCCGGCCGGCCTGCGAACCGCGTACGCCGACGTGCTGTATGCGACGGATCGCCTGCCGGTCGCACCACGCCGTGGCGGGTTGAGATACGGCTACGAGCGCTCGCCGGCGCTGAAGTTCGGCGAGTGTCGCGTGCGATTCGGGCACGGACTGCGCTGGGAGCGACTCGCGGCCGAGAGCCTGACCCGCCGGCGCGCGGACTCGATACCCTTGCTCATCGAACGCGTTGAAGAGCAGGGCGGCTTCCCGGCGACGCCCTGGATCCTGGCACGCGCGGGTGACTCGGCCGTGCCGGATCCGGCGGTGCTGGCGGAGCATGCCGCGGCGGAGCGACGATTCCAGTCGCTGGTCGCGGAGCACCTGGCTGCAACGCCCCGCAAGGAAGCCTGGGTCTTTGTGCACGGCTTCAACACACAGTTCGACGAGGCAGCGATCATCCTGGCCGAATTGTGGCACTTCCTCGGCCGCGCCGGCGTGCCGGTCATTTACTCCTGGCCGGCCGGCAGCGGGCTGGGCGTCCGCGGCTACAACTACGACCGCGAGTCTGGCGAATTTACCGTCCTGCACCTCAAGCATTTCCTTGCGGCCCTGGCGCAGACCCCGGAGCTGGAGCGGATTCATCTGATCGCGCACAGCCGCGGCGTCGACGTGCTGAGCAGCGCGCTGCGCGAACTGGTGATTCACTACAGGGCGGTGCATCCAGACGATTTCGCGGCCGCCGGCCGAGCGCTCAAGCTCGGTCACCTCGTGCTGGCGGCCCCGGACATCGACCTGGACGTGGCGCGGCAACGGCTGGTGGGCGAACGGATCGGCGGCGTCTGTCAGACCGTGACGCTCTATTCGTCACCCGACGACATCGCGATGGCCGCTGCCAAGTGGCTGTTTATCAGCACCCTGCGGCTGGGCACGCTGGGCCTGGCCGATCTGCGCGAGGATGAGCGCACGCTGCTGGCGCAGTTACCGGGTGTCACATTCATCGATGCGCGGGTCGCGACCGATCTGGTGGGGCACTCGTACTTCTACCAGAACCCGGCGGTAAGTTCTGACCTGATTCTGCTGCTGCGCGACGGCCGGCTCCCCGGTGCCGAACACGGCCGGCCGCTCATCCCCGAGTCGGCTTCATTCTGGCGTCTGACCGACGACTACCTGCGAGCGAACGGACGCTAGCGCATGGAGCACAGCCGCCCCCGGCTGTGTCTTACTCCGCGCGCATGGAGCACAGCCGCCCCCGGC